>DQXT01000083.1 GCA_011042225.1 Deltaproteobacteria bacterium
TGAAACTGTTGAAGAGACCTTGAATTCCAACCAGCCCGCTGAGAAAATAGAAGAGGAACAAGACTAAATGCAAAATTCAAGAGATATAAGAGATAATCGTAACAGGCGCCGACGCATATATATACGAAGGAAGGTCTGTCGCTTTTGTGCCGACAAATCTCTGACCATAGACTATAAAGACCATAGGACTTTAAGGCATTTTATAACAGAAAGGGGAAAGATATTGCCCCGCCGTATTACCGGGACATGTGCCAAACATCAAAGACGCCTGACAACAGCCATCAAGCAGGCCAGAATAATGGCCTTGTTGCCGTTCACCTCCGGTCATATTCTTAAAGATTAGCGTTTTATAGATCGTTAATAAGATTCAAAATTTACGAATCAGCGGCTTAGATTTTCGGCAATCCGAGAATCCTTACGGCCTGAATCTTGAATCATGAAAGCCTGAAATTTTCATATAAAGCAGTTGGCTCATCCTCCGAATCTCTCAAGCAAATGGACTCTGGCCTCTATCGTACTTCTTGTACCAATTATGATTACCGCAATCGCGCCGCTGTTCCAACTTGTAGCCCCGGGTATTCTCGTTGTATTGACCGAAGGGATCGGTCTTGGGCTGGCAAGTTCGATCATTTTGGGAAACTTGCTACTGGGGATCCTGCTCTGCCTGCTCATAACGAGGCCGGAGGCACTGATCTGGCTGATCCAGACTGCAGGGCTGGCCATGGTCCTCATGATCGCGAGAAAAAGGGATTGGTCCTGGATCAAGGCCCTTCTGGCAGGCTTTGCCTATCTTTGTATAACATTTGTGGTTGTGCTTAGTGCGGGATCAGAAAATGATCTGTTTGATGGATATAATAAGGTTATACAGGTAATATCAGAGGATCTTGATCAAAGCCTGGCCCTATATAAAGAAAAATCATCCGGTATATACCAAGTAGAATTAGAAGACTGGTTCCATCAGTTTAAAGCACTCATAATGCGATTTTTGCCTGGCCTAATGGGTTCGGTCTTTGTAATAATAACTCTGAGCAATATATTGGTACCTAAAATATATCTGGCCAAAAGGTCCGAAAACGAGGCATTTGCGCCCACGTTCACCCAATGGAAACTGCCGGAATTACTTATCTGGGTCATAATAACGGCGGCCGTATCGGCCTTTTGGGGAAAAGGCGTATTTAATGTCTGTGGAGAAAATGTTCTGCTGGTACTGAGCAGTCTCTATTTCTTGCAAGGTATGGCAGTCGTTGCCTTCTATTTTGAAAGACTGAAGGTCCATGTATTCATCCGCTGGATCATATATATATTGCTTTGCATCCAGTGGTATGGTCTAATATTTATTGTTATTATAGGGGTGTCTGATGTATGGTTTGATCTAAGAACCAGGGCGTCCTTAGCCAGAGAGTCATAAAATTCGTCAAACCCTAAATATATCTTATTTAAATAAACATTTTTTCGAGGTTTCAGATAAATGGAAATCATTCTTAAAGAAACTGTCCCGTCTCTTGGAAAGGCCGGAGATATAGTTAAGGTTGCAAACGGCTATGCCCGCAACTTCCTGCTGCCTAAGGGCAAAGCCGTCTTTGCCGACAAAAAGAATATGTCTCGGATTGAGCGTCAGCGGGCATCAATACTGAACGAGGCCGCCAAAGAACGTGATGAGTTTGATGCCTTGGCCCTTAAGCTTGGTAATCTGGAAATCAGTATACCGGTACGGGTAGGTGAAATGGATCGACTGTATGGCTCCGTTACAAATCTTGACATAGCCAACGTTATAGAATCACAGGGGTATTCAATTGATCGCAAAAAGATACAGCTGGACGAGCCCATCAAGACCCTCGGCAAATTTGAAGTCCCTGTAAAACTCAGCCCTGATGTCAAGGCCATGGTCAAAGTCAATGTAGTTCCTCAGGAATCTCCGTGACATTAAGAAATCGGCAAAGATGTCTATAGCACCTGTTAAGACTGTTAAACCCTTTGGATACCGACTTCCTCCACAAGATGTAAAAGCAGAACAGTGTGTCCTCGGAGGCATTCTAATCGAGGACCAGGCCCTTCTGAAGGTCGTTGAGTTTCTGTGCCCTGAAGACTTTTATAAAGAGGCCCATTCTATTATCTATGCAGCCATACTTGACCTCTTTAACAGAAATGAACCCCAAGACCTCGTTACTGTTCATAATATACTGAAATCAAAGGGGAAACTTGAAGAAATCGGAGGAGCAGCCTACCTTGCGGAGATCTCGGAAACTATGCCGGTAGCTGCCAACATCGCTTACTACGGCAAAATCGTTTGGGAGAAGGCCGTTCTCCGCCAGCTTATTCAAAAGGCGTCAGACATATCCACCCTTTGTTTCGAAGAGGCAGCAGAGGTAGACGAAATCCTTGAATCTGCCGAGTCATCCATATTTGAAATATCCAAGGCCAAAATACGCCAGGCATTCCACCCTCTTAAGAGCATACTTAAGGACAGTATTAAAAAGGTTGAAGGTCTGTACGAACGCAAAGAGCTGATTACAGGAGTGCCCACGGGCTTTACAGATCTTGACAGGCTGACCGCAGGATTTCAGCCATCCGATCTTATTATCATTGCAGGTCGCCCCAGCATGGGCAAGACGGCCTTTGCCCTTAATATCGCACAGCACGCGGCCATTGACGGCGACATATGTGTTGCGATCTTCTCTTTAGAAATGTCCAAGGATCAATTGGCCATCAGGATGCTATGTTCAGAGGCCATGGTAAATGCGCAGAAGGTAAGGACGGGTTTTCTGAGTGAACGGGACTGGCCGAAACTGATAAATGCCGCAGGCCATCTCTCTGAGGCCCCTATCTTCATCGATGATACACCGGCCTTATCTGTTATGGAGATAAGGGCCAAGGCCAGAAGGCTCAAGACCAAGCAGACCCTGGGCCTTGTGTTGGTAGATTACATGCAGCTTATGAGGGGGAAGGGACGCAATGAAAGCCGGGAGCAGGAAATCTCCGAAATATCAAGATCTCTTAAGGCAATGGCCAAGGAGCTGAATGTACCTGTGGTAGCCCTGTCTCAACTTAACCGCAAAGTGGAAGACAGGACCAACAAAAGACCACAGATGGCAGACCTCAGGGAATCCGGGGCCATAGAACAGGATGCTGATGTAATAGCCTTCATTTACAGGGACGAAGTCTATAATCGCTCTGAAGAAAATCCAAACAGGGGTACAGCGGAAATCATTGTGGCCAAGCAGAGGAATGGTCCCATTGGTATTGTAAAGCTGGCCTTTGTAGATAAATATGCCACCTTTGCCAACCTGTCTATCGAATCAGAATATTGAGCCCCTTTTAAATGAGCTCCTGCACGAAGTTGGTATAACGTCGTCAGGGAAACTCATAGAAGACCTTAAAGTCTATCTAGGAGAGCTTTACTCCTGGAATCAACGCATCAACCTCACCGGCCTCAAAACCATTGAAGAAATGGCCGTCAAGCACGTCGGAGACACCTTGGCACTGATTCGTTTCCTGCCTGATGGTATCCGCCACATACTGGATATAGGTACAGGCCCGGGTGTTCCAGGCCTCATCCTCAAGTTGTTTCGCCCCGATCTTGAACTGATACTTGTTGACGCCGTTCGTAAAAAGATCTCATTTCTCAGGGCCGTAATCGCAACAATCGGCCTTACAGGTATTAGGGCGGAGCACTGCCGCGTGGGCCCCAACAATATACCAGGGCATCTCCCCCCTGAAGGCTTTGATTTAATTGTCAGTCAGGCGATGGGTCCCCTGGATGAATTGACGCGCATGGCCAGACCCTTACTATCACTGAACGGTCTGGTAATAGCCATGAAAGGGCCAAAGATAGACAAAGAACTGGAGGGGAAAACGGCCTACCTGCAATGTCATGGCTGGAAAACCAGTATCATAAGCACTAAAACAGCCGTTGGCGGTCTTCGACGAAATCTCGTTATGCTCAGAAGATACTGATCCGTTTACAAAATGGCAGAACTACATCTGTGGCAAAGGGATATTCTCATTCTGATCTTTCTTGGCTGGAGCAACTTTCTGCCTATACTTGGAAGGGTCGTCTTTAAAAAATACCTTTCCACCCCCCTGGATCTTGGATACAGATGGATAGATAATAATTACCTGTTGGGCCCTCATAAGACATGGAGGGGACTGATTGTTTCAATTATTGGGACTGGTCTGGCCAGCCACTTCACGCCTTTCGGCCTTATTCTCGGGCTTAAGCTCGCCACATTTTCCATGTCCGGCGATCTGATCTCAAGCTTTGTAAAACGACGTATCGGATTGAAAAGCGGCAGCAGGTCCTTTTTGCTGGATCAAGGCCTTGAGTCATTTCTCCCCTTATGGATACTAAAGGACAGCCTTTTTATTTGCTGGACCGAGATAATCCTGATAGTCTCTTCCTTTATATTACTGGAGATCACCCTCTCCCCAATTTTTTACATGCTTCATATCAGGAGAAATCCCCACTGACTTCATGGCCCTTTTAAAGACCGACCTTCACATACATACCTCGGAAGACCCTGAAGATCTTGTCCGGTACAGTGCAATCGAACTCATAGATATGGCCTGCAGACTGGGATACTCGGTGCTGGCCATAACCAACCACAACCATGTTACCTATAGCGAATATCTCAGGGACTATGCAAAGGAAAGAGGAATAGTCCTGATACCCGGTATGGAAGCAACAATTCAAGGTCGGCACGTACTTCTCCACAACCTGGATTTTAAACAGGTAAAATGCGACAAAATCCATAACCTGGAGACCTTGAAGCGACCCGACAACCTTATAATTG
Organism: Deltaproteobacteria bacterium; assembly: GCA_011042225.1. GTDB lineage: Bacteria > Desulfobacterota > Dissulfuribacteria > Dissulfuribacterales > UBA3076 > UBA3076. The sequence continues at coordinate 4,791 of DQXT01000083.1, forward strand.
CTCCTCACCCATATTTCCCCAGTCCTGTAGCACTCAGGGGCATGCTCAGACGACACTTCAATTGTTTTGACGGAGTTGAACATTGCCACTGTTATACTGAACGGCTGGACTTTAACCGTCCTGCAATAAAATTTGCAAAAGAATACAATCTCCCTATGATTGGTACTTCCGACGCCCACCAAAGATGCCAATTCCACACAACTTACTCCATAATAGAAGCAGAGCCTGAGCCAGAGTCAATTATACACGCGGTAAAGTCCGGCAACGTCCGGATAGTCACCCGTCCCCTTCCCCTGCTTCTTCTGCTGAAGATCAATTTAAAGATGTTTTGGAGGAACAATATCCTGAAAAGGTTTTAAGTTTTAGCTTCTATTTATTGAAAGCACCATGTCCATGTGATACTAAACGGATACAGGTTATGAAAACTCACACGCATATCCAAAAGACCGTTCTGCTTATAATGGCTTTTTTACTGATGCCTTCAGTGACGGATATGGCGGCCGCAGTAACTGAAGGTGCTTTAGGCGAACATATCAAAGAAGAAAAGGCATCCGCTGAATTCAAGACAACTTCGTCACCGGGAGAGGAACCCTGGCATATAGAGGCGCTTAAACTAACCTATTTCCACTCTTCAGACGTGATCCTGGGTGAAGGAGAGGTACAGGTCTCGAGGAGTGCTCTCAGGGTCTGCGCAGACCGGATCATATATGACAGATGTAATGCCAGGGTCCGGGCAAGCGGCAACGTGGTCATACGCCTCGGCATGGATGTGCTGAAGGGAACCGAAGGCGAACTGAATCTCAATACATTTACAGGTTCATTAGAGAATGCCGATCTCTTCTTGCAAAGAAACAACATCCACCTCCTGGCCAAACAGATATGGAAGACAGGTCCTGAAGAATACAAGGCAAAACAAGCCACCATCAGCACCTGCCCCCTTCCAAAGCAGGCGTGGAATTTTAAGTGTCAAGATCTTAAACTCACGATTGGAGGCTTGGCCTTTGCCAAAAACAGTTTCTTCAATATAAGGGACATCCCTGTACTCTATAGCCCCTGGGTTGTCTTGCCCATAAACAAATACAGAAAAACAGGGTTGCTGCTGCCCGATTTCTCCATATCAAAAAGGAATGGGGCAGAGATCAATGTCCCCTTCTTCTGGGTCATCAACGACAGCATGGATGCCACTTTTTACCAGCATTTTATGGGCAGGAGGGGATGGATGGAAGGCATAGAGTTCCGCCACGTATTTTCCCCGAAAGATAAGGGCGTCCTCAGATACAATTTTCTGGTAGACACTTTGGAAGACGATGACTTTAACGATGATGGATATACAAGAGGCAATGAAAAACGCTGGTGGTTGAGGGCAAAAGCAAACCAACAACTCCCCTTGGACTTTGAAGCAAAGGTGGACGTGGACTTGCTGAGTGACAGGGATTACTTGCACGAATTTGACCAGGGTCCAATGGGTTATGATGAAACAGATAACATTTTCAGAAAGAACTTCGGCCGATCCCTAACCGATGAAACCGACCTGATCCGCGCATCAACTCTCCAGATAACCAGACTGAATCAGGACATGTTTTTTGGAGGTGAGGGCAGATATAACGATAATATGGAAGTAGGAGAACAGGATTTCACTATACAGACATACCCGAGGCTGGTGCTCCACGGGTTTAGGAAGCCTCTCTTTAGTTCCCCTTTCTACTACGACTGGGCTACTTCGTATGTGCACTACTGGAGAGAGACAGGCCTGAGAGAACAACGCCTGCACATAGAACCAAGTGTATCCCTGCCGTTAAACCTATATAACCTGGCGGATTTAATTTTTAGAGGAACCGTCGAAGAAACCATGTATGAAGTCAGCGGCCATGATCCGGAGCAACGACCCGACAGCCACTCCAACAGGCTGCTCTATAACCTGAACGCCGACCTGAGTACAACCTTTGGGCGCACCTACTATCTTTCCGGCAAAAAGACCATGAGACACAGCATACGACCCAGATTAAGCTACCATTACCGCCCCCCTGAAAACCAAGACAACCTTCCCGACATAGATGCCGTGGATCGGCTTGACCCTGCGAATCGCATTACATTGTCGCTGCTTTCGTTCCTCAGCAGCAAAACGCCCCTAGGCAACAACAGGTTCGCCTACACAGACCTGGTAAGATTCTCTTTGGAACAGAGTTATGATACCAAGGAAAAAAGCAGCTGGCATCTACTAGATGAAGATGAACAAAGGCATTTTTCCGACATTTATGCCGAATTGGATATTAACCCACTGCCCAACCTCTTCTTTCGCTATGACACCAGCTACAATGTCTATGGAAAGGGTTTTACTAAATATAACTTCCTGGGACGTCTATCAAACTCTGAAAACGATAGCCTGGATCTGGAATATAGATACAACTGCCTTGCCGAAATAAATGAAGTCAATCTGGAGATACATACTGCATTTTCACCTTCCTGGTATGGAATGTGCGAATTTAAGAGAAATATCGCCGAAGATTCAGCGCTTGAATCCATATTTGGTCTTCGATATCAATCGACCTGTTGGGCAATTGAGGGAAGATTTAAAAAAGATACGGACGAGACCAGATTTAGTTTCCATATAGAACTTTTGGGTATAGGGGGCTGGGGCCCTTAAGAATTGGAAATTAAGAGCTATTGATTGAGTCAGATACGCTTTCAGCACTAGAGAAACCAATGAGAAGGCTTGACAGCCCTTGATGAGACTGCTATGAAAAAGCCAACAATCCACCTCGGATCAAACAAGGCTATTGGGGAATTTGATAATAATATATTTAGTTAATTTGAAACCAGAAATTATTTAAATCAAAATGGAAAATAGTTTTTGCTTGCCATAACGGATACTAAGTTATATAGAAGATAAGGCTTTTGGGGAGGGATGAATTAATGGGTGAAAGCATACTGGGAAAAAAGATCAAAGGACTTTATAAGATTTTGTGCCAGGAAGAATGGAATGCCACTGTATGCGGGATCTTTGTCGCTCTTTTGAGTATCATTTGTCTGGCGTGGGCCAGACCCTGGGGTGCGGTTGGCGCCATAAGAAACTGGGGGGAGTGGCTGCTCTATGGCATAGGTGTTTGGGAAAGTGAGCCTGCAAGTGTTCTCCTGAGCTCCGGTTCCGTCATAGGCCTTGGATTTGTAGCAGGCGCTTTTATTTCGGCCTGTCTCGGAGGAGATTTTGCCATCAGGATCCCCCCGAGGCTGGAGCTGGTAAAGGCGCTGTTCGCCGGGGTATTTATGGGCATTGGTTCCGCCATGTGCGGTGGATGTAATATAGGCGGCTTTTATAATTCGGTCGGCAATCTATCCGCCAGCGGTTTCTGCATGATGATAGGCCTTATTATCGGGGCGGTGATCGGCATTAAATATCTTTACTGGGAGATGGAGCATATCAGTTGGGGTTCTGGTGGTGCAAAGACCATAGAATTTCCCTATGCATTAAAGATCATACTGGGTATCGCGACGCTGGGCGTCCTTATATGGGGCACCAACACCTATGCCGGCAGCGACGATGCCTACGTGGCTAAACTGGCTGGACTATTGATCATTCCCGCAGGTCTGGGCTATACAATGCAACGCGGTCGCTGGTGTATGATACAGGGCTTTAGAGAACCACATATGACAGGTGACACCAAAATGGCCAAGTCAGTGATGCTAAGTGTGGTTGTCCTGGCGATAGGGGTCACGGTACTTAAATATACAGATCTTGTTAATGTCATGCATTATGTACGTGGATTCTTCGGTTGGGTCGCAATTGTGGGCGGTGTGATTTTCGGCTTTGGTGCCCTGCTGGCCGGGGGCTGCGGGACAGGAGTCCTCTGGCGCATTGGTGAAGGTCAAATCAAATTGTGGCTGGTATTGCCTGCCTTCGGTATTACAAATGCCTTTGTGGACGGATGGTTCAAAGAGAAGGAATGGGAATTGGACGGCGTCTTCGGCTCCTTTGTCTACATGCCTGAGACCTGGCTCGGTTACGGCGGTACTCTGGCCCTTATTTTCATAGTTATGGCCATCTGGTATATCATAATATCATGGAATGAGGAATCGGAAAAACTTATTGTTCCGATGTAGCCTGTTCAGAGCTTTCTCTTTCCTCTTTATTAAGGAAATTTTATAAAAAGGCCCGGTTGGGTTGAAGCCCGCCGGGCCTTTTTTGTTCATCACCACCCCTTAATAGTATAAGGATGTCTCCCCCGGGGCTCTCCTGTAAAAGACGCACTTTGCCCAACCGGGCAAGCTCAAGTATCGCCAGAAACGTAACCACGATCATTTCGCGATCTTCCGAAGGAAATATTTCAAAGAATCTTATGGTTCCAGCCCGATTAAGCTTCTCGGCAATAGATTGCATTTGTTCAGCAAGGCCGGCCTTTGCCCTGGTAATTTCAAGGACCCTGGGGAAAGAACCGTTCCCCAACATATCTTTGAAAGCAGAGACGAGCTCTGTAAGACTTATGTCAAAGCTCTCGTCAGATTCCCAGTGCCCAAAGAGCTCCGCATTACCTTCTGATTTCTCATTCTCCAATCCTCCTATACGTATAAACACGTCCCTGCCCAATATAGGCCTGCACTCAAGATAAGCGGCCGCTTTTCTCATCTGGATCAACTCTTGAAGGGGACGGACCAGCTCAAGCCTGGGATCGTCTTCAGGATCTTCCGGATCGGGCCCCGGCAGCAACATCCTGGATTTGATATGCATAAGTGTGGCAGCCATCACCAGGTATTCACCTGCCACCACCACATCAAGGGCGGCCTGCATGAACTCAAGATACTCCAGATACTGGGCCGTAACCATGGCTATTGGAATATCTGTAATTTCCAGCTTATTCTTCTGGATTAAGTGAAGAAGAAGATTTAAAGGTCCCTCAAAGGTCTCCAGCTTTACTTGGCACTCTGATTCCAAAGGGCACTCCAAACCTGCGCCATTGTAGACTGCGCAACCTTTCCGGCCCTCTCGGCCCCGTCCGCCAATATAGCCCTGACCTTACCGGGATCGGCAGCAAAGGCCTTTCTCTTTCGCCGGATCGGTTCCAGTTGCTGGATAATGGCTTCTGCAAGCTCTTTCTTACATGCCGCACAACCCCGTTTGGCTGCCTTGCATTCGGATACAATGAGCTCAAGCCGTTCCGGAGATAGATAAAGCTGATGAAGCTTGAATGCTATACAGCGCTTTTCAGGATCGCCGGGATCGCTCATCCTCGGCCGTTTCACATCAGTTATCATTGTGGACACCTTTTCCCTCACCACATCCGGAGGGTCTGACAAAAAAATGGAGTTCCCGTAACTCTTGCTCATTTTTCTGCCGTCCAGCCCTGGAAGCTTGGGGACCTCTGCCAGCAAGGCATCAGGTACTGGGAAAACGTCCTTGTATAGATAATTGAACCGGCGTGTTATCTCCCTGGTTAATTCAATATGAGGCAATTGATCCACGCCTACAGGCACCTTTTGACCTTTGTAAAGCAGTATGTCCGCAGCCTGGAGGACCGGATAGCCCAGGAAACCGAAGGTTGCCAGGTCTCTTTCTTTTAGATAAAGCTGCTGTTCCTTATAGGTGGGATTGCGCTCCAGCCATGAGACAGGCGTAATCATGGAAAGCATGAGATGAAGTTCTGTGTGCTCCTTGACTTCCGACTGAACAAACAGGGTCGCCCTGCCCGGATCTATCCCAACAGCCAGCCAGTCAAGAATCATATCATCCATGTTTGCCGGAATTTCTTGCGGGGATTCGTAACTGGTGGTCAAGGCATGCCAGTCAGCCACAAGGAAAAAGCACTCATATGTATCTTGCAGACGTTTCCAGTTATCAAGAACACCATGCAGGTGTCCCAGATGCAGTTTGCCGGAGGGCCTCATGCCACTTACTATTCGCTGTTTTACCTGTTTACTCATAAACGCTCATTTCAAAGTACGGTTCCCAATAGGAGTTTATTCATATAGAGGATCAGCGGGACAATAACGCGGCCGGTCACTCCTGTAAAGACGAGCACCAGAATCAGCAGAAAACCATAGCGCTCAAAACTCTCAAAAGAGCTTGCCAGGCCAGGGGGAAGTATACCCATAAGTACTTTGCTGCCGTCAAGAGGCGGGATGGGGAGAAGATTGAACACCGCAAGCCCTATATTAATCTGCACACTTACATATGCCATGTATAGGACAGGACGCATAAAAAAACCTGACGTCTCCCAGAATGACCCCAATACCTGTCTCAGCAAGACAGCACTCAATACCGCCAATAATATATTGGCCCCTGGACCTGCCAGCGCAACCCAGACCATGTCATTCCTGGGATTCTTGAAATAACTGGGATTTACCGGTACGGGCTTTGCCCAACCTATGGTTTGAGTGAGAAAAAACACCATCGTACCAATGGGATCAAGATGGCGGAGAGGGTTAAGGCTGAAGCGCCCCATAAGCTTTGCAGTGGGATCACCAAGGCGATAAGCCACCCAGCCGTGGGCCATCTCGTGAATAGTAACAGCGAGAAGTATAGGTGGTGTGAGTATTGCTAATCTCTGAATTATAGAAGCAAAATCCATCATTTTTTTAGTATACTACAATAATGTCCAGAGCTCATCTATGATTCTGTGGAAAAGACATCAGGAAAAAACCTTTTACGCTGCCTTACAACGGTTTTGAGGGGACTTCTCCCGGCTAAAGCTGCTCAACCGGACATCCATTTTTACTTGACCATACCAACTTGCCGGATTTAGTATAAAAAATAACATAAACATTAAGGTCCTTTTTAAATATTCCATATGAAAGCGGATAGATTTCCGGATAAACCAATAACAACGAATTGATATTAAAGAAATTCGTGCCGATAAAATAACAGAGCTGAAGTTACAAAAAGAAAATAAGGCCGAGATATTCGATCTCCTTTTTCACTAAGTCGGCCCCTCGAAAACAAGACCGGACCTGACCATTGTTTTTGCATCGTGGAGAGACACGGTGGCCCTGCAGGTTTTGACAGTGAAACATACTTGGGCAACTGGCCTGAGAATTTATTTGCCTCTTGAAAAGGAGAACAAATATGCCGTCACCGCGTAAGATCTTGGTATGTGATAATGAAGAAAAAATAAGGAAGTCTTTGGGTAATTTGCTGCTGCAAAGTGGTTACAAGACAGCATTTGCCGAAAACGGCAAAAGGTGCCTGGAAATGTTGGCCGCCCAGGATTTTGACTTGGTGATTCTGGATATCGTCATGCCTGACATAAACGGAATCGAGTTGTTAAAAAGGATAAAAAAGCTGGGCAAAGACACTGAGGTCATAATGATTACCGGCTATGCTGATAAAGATATAGTCGCTACCGCCTTTAGGCTGAGTGCTTATGATCTTATTGAAAAACCCTTTGAGCCGGACGACATACTGAGCACTGTCTCGCATTGCCTGGATAAAACAGAAGATCTCAAAAGGGACCTTGAAAAAAAGACTGAGAAACTGAGAAAGTCAGAGCAAAAATATCGAAGGGTTTTCGATGACTCCAAAGACATGATCTACATTGCTACATATGAAGGAAAACTCATTGACATAAACAAGGCCGGGGTCAGACTCTTAGGATATAAAAGCAAACAAGAGGCCCGGGACAAGCAGTCTATTGAACTAATGTTTCATAATCGGAATGAGAGTAAGCTATTTCAAGAAAAGATCGAACAAAATGGCTTTCTCAAAGATTACCGGGCCAAGTTCAAAAAGAAAGACAAGACCCAAATTTCCGTCATGATAACCGCTACCGCAACAAAAGACGAAAATGGAAAGATGCTCGGTCATGAAGGAATCATCCGTGACGTGACGGAAATTGAGGCGGCTGAGAAGAAAACGCTGTCCCTCATGAGAAGAATCCAGGAGGCAAAGAAGGAATGGGAGACGACATTTGATGCTATTGAAGACGCTATTTTTCTGATAGATGAGACCTTTACTATTCAAAGGGCGAATAAAGGTCTGGCCAGACTGGTGGGAAAAGACATAACCGATATTATCGGCCGGAAATGTTATAAAATTCTCCACGGCATTGATCATGTGCCAAAGTTTTGTATGCGGTCGACCTTGGTTAAGACATGTTCTTCTCAAACCAATGAACTCTGGGAGCCTCACCTGAACCGGTATCTGCGGATCAATTGTTATCCTATCACTAATGCCGAAAGGGAGATCAGCGAGGTCATTCACGTGTTGAGGGATATTACGGAAGCTCAAAAGGCCCATCAGGAGATTGAATACCTGGCCAGCCTTGTCCGCTACTCCCATGACGCCATTATCAGCACGGACATGAGTTGTCAGATCACCAGCTGGAACAAGACGGCCGAAAGGATCTTCGGTTATTCTGAAAAAGAGGCAGTGGGAAATTACCTAGATATCATTGTCCCGGAGGAGCAAAGAAAGGAATGCCACGTCTTTGTTAAAGAAATTGCCGAGGGCGGGGGTTTTGAACATTACGAAACAAAAAGAAATACAAAAGACGGCAAGTATATAGATGTCGACCTGACACTTTCTCCTATCAAGGACCGTAAGGGAGATATAATCGGCGTCTCTTTTATTATTAGAGATGTCACATATCAGAAAAGGCTTGAGGCCAAGCTGGTTCAGGCCCAAAAGATGGAATCAATAGGCACGCTGGCGGGCGGGATAGCCCATGATTTCAACAATCTGCTTATGGGAATCCAGGGTTATGCCTCTCTGATGCTCCTGAAGATTGATACCCTGCATCCACATTATGAAATGCTGAAGAGAATCGAAGAACAGGTTCAAAGTGCCGCTGATCTGACCAGACAGCTCCTCGGTTTTGCGAGAAGTGGAAGATACGAAACCAGGCCGTCTAATTTCAATAAGCTGATCCACAAATCGTCGGAGATGTTTGGCCGAACCAAAAAAGAGATTATTATACACAGTAAATTAGGGAAAGACCTGTGGGCGGTGGAGGTCGATCAAGGCCAGATGGAACAAGTACTTTTAAACCTTTATGTCAATGCCTGGCATGCCATGCCCGGCGGGGGGAATCTCTATCTTGAGACAAGCAATGTCGTTTTAGATGATTACTACGTAAGACCGTATGATGTTGAAGCCGGTAAATATATTAAAATCTCCGTCACCGATAACGGTATAGGAATGGATAAAGAGACACAGAAGCGTGTCTTCGATCCGTTCTTCACCACCAAAGAGATGGGGAGAGGCACAGGCTTGGGTCTGGCCTCGGTCTATGGAATTATCGTCAATCACAAGGGGATTATCAACGTCTACAGTGAAAAGGGTCATGGTACCACGTTTAGTATCTACCTGCCTGTTTGTGAAAACGACATAACGCCGCCTGCCAGGTTAGTGAGAAACGATGTCCTAATGGGAACCGAAACCATACTCTTGGTAGATGATGAGGAACAGATACTGAATGCGGCCAAACAGATGTTGGAGTATCTGGGCTATATAGTAATTGTAGCCCGTGGGGGTAATGAGGCATGGTCATTATACCAAGATAATAGAGACAGAATTGATCTTGTCCTTCTGGATTTAATCATGCCGGACATGGGCGGCGGCAAGGTCTATGATAAGATGAAGGCCCTGAACCCTGATGTAAAGGTTATCCTCTCAAGCGGCTACAGCTTTGATGGTGAGGCCGCTGAAGTCTTTAAGCGGGGGGCCAGTGCCTTCATTCAAAAACCCTTCAGTATAATAACCTTATCATACAAGTTACGAGAGGTGATAGGGGAAACCAGCCCCCCCACCAATCCTTGAAAAGCGCTTTTTATAAGTCAGTCGGCACCTGTTTTTAAACGATCCAAGAATTCCCGTTCCACCAAATGAATTTCGTCCTCCCGGTACTTGACCTCTCCGTCCAGTCTGGCCTCAAGCAGACGGTGGAGTATCGTATGAAAGAGAGGACCCGGCTCAAGGCCCATCTCCTTTATATCATCTCCTGTAAGCAAAGATTTCGCATCACATAGCTCCGTGATATACCGCGATATGGCCTGTTTGGCATCATCGTTTTCAGAAATTGCAAGGATATGGAGCAGGAGATCAATATCCAGACCCTTCAGCAACCAATAGACCTCACTGGCCTTCATGGAAGGTCTCCTGGAAAGGAGATCAAGGGCCTTTATTGCAATTTGACGCCCCTCCATAAAAACATCCCTCTTTGAGCCGACAATGCCTAAACGATCTACTACTTCCCGAATTTCTTGAAAATTCAGCCCTTCAAAAAGCGCCAGCAGATAAATCACCCACCTCCTGGGTCTCCTGGTTCGAAAAAGCAGATCATACCAGGCCAGCACATTATAGGTTCGGGTAAGTGTCCCTTCTTCCTTTGAACCCAAGCGAATGCCCTTATGAATCACTTTCAGTAATCCCAGATCGGCCAGCCTTTTGATGGCGGATCGCGGATCCGGCTCCCTCAATATGAATATGAGTTCCGCAAGTAAACGCTTCCCGGAAAGCCTTGAGAATATGTCAAGACGCACTGCATTTTGGATCAACTTCAAGGTATGCTTGCCTATTCTGAAACCGTATCGTTGCTCAAAACGGACCGCCCTGAAGACCCTTGTCGGATCTTCAACAAAACTCAGGCTGTGAAGGACCCGTATAATACGATCTCTAAGATCCCTCTGACCACCAAAGAAGTCTATCAATAACCCGAATTCCTTCGGATTCAGCTTAATAGCCAGTGTATTTATGGTAAAATCCCGCCGGAACAGATCTAACTTAGTGGATGAAAGTGCCACTGTAGGCATCGCGGCAGGGTACTTGTAGTATTCCCACCTGGCTGTTGCCACATCCACTTTAAAACCATCGGGTAAAATCACGACCGCAGTTCCGAACTTCTTGTGGGCGCGAACCCTTGCCTTAAAACGTTTGGCAAAGGCCTGGGCAAAGGAGATCCCGTCTCCCTCCACTACCAGATCTATATCCAGATTGGGCTTTCTTAAAAGCAGGTCCCTCACAAAACCACCTGCTACACAGATATGAAAACCCTCACCCTCTGCTACTTCCCCTGCATTTATCAATAGATCAAATATATGGGAGGGAAGCTTCTCCTTCAACAAGGAGACGACGTTCTTGCGCTGCTCCTTTCCTGAAAGCAGGGCTTCAGGTATCCTTGCAGCATCTCCACTCAATATCTGAAGAAGATCCGTCCTGGTGATTACTCCTTCTATCTTTCCTTTATCCACTACAGGGACAAAACGCTGACGATGATTGACAATAAGCTCCTGGACCTTGGCAAGGGTATCCTTAGGATCAAGGACCTCGAAATCCGTTGTCATATATTCACGTACCGGCAGGTCTGAAAGACCATGATATATTGCCTTCTCCACGGTCCTGCGGGAAATGAGGCCCAGGACCCTGCCTTCGTGGACTACAGGCAAGACCGTGATGCCGTAGCGCGTTAACTTATCGTTGACCTGTGAAAGAGTAGTATCCGGAAGGACCGAGAGCACCGGATATGACATAACGTCTTTCACCTCAGGCTCTGTTCCGAGTTGCCTGTGAAGTTCGGTTAAAAGACACTCCTCGGCCTCGGCCAGGGTCAATCCCTTTATTGTGGCAGAGGCCGCCATTGGATGGCCTCCACCACCGATTGCCTTCAGCACCTTCCCTACGTCGACCCTCTCATCCCGGCTGCGGCCCACTATCAATATTTGATCCGCCATAAGTGCCATTGCAAAAACCACGGGCAGTTTCTCCATATCCATTAATTCGTGAGCCAGGACGGCAAAGTCCTCCACATACACCGGCGAAGATGTCTTTGCCAAAGTCACAGGGAGGCCGGCCAGAGTATAAGTAGCTGCGTTGTTCAAAAGATCGTTCAAAAGCCTTATATGCTCGGGAGTGAACCTGTGTTCAAGGAGTCTGGAGATCGTCTTTAGGTCGGCCCCCTTATCGAGCAGCCAGGCAGCCGCCTCCAGATCCTCTGGAGTGGTGGAGCTGAAAGTAAAAGAGCCGGTATCCTCGTATATACCCAATGTCAGAATAGTCGCCTCCTCGGGGCTGATATACACTCCTTTTTCTCTCAATAGCCCAATCATCAAGGTCGTGTTTGCGCCCACCTGTCTGAAAAAGGTCTTGTCTGCAATTATGTCTTCACCGCAAGGGGGATGATGATCGAATATATGGACTTCGACATCAGGCCTTTCCAAAAGCAATGCCAAAGGACCGATACGGCTTTTATGCCTGGTGTCCACAACTACCAGAACCTCAACCTTGTCAAGGTCTATATCCTTTAGACGTTTTACATCTATAAAACAACTGTTTGACTGGAGCAGAAATTCGCGCAGGTCTCTCTCCTGGGAACCAGGCAAAACGATCTGCGCCCCTGGATAAAGTTTGGCTGCAGCCAGGCAAGATGCCAGTGCATCAAAATCCGCGTTGAGATGAGAGGTGATAATGGTTTTTGGAAAATCTGCTGGGATCTGGGCCAAGGAAATCCTTTAAAATGAGCTGCTATTGCGAGCGAAACAATCCCCTCCCCTCGAAGGAGATTGCTTCACCGCCAAGCTCCCTGCAATTATAGAAGGTACTGGTGAAAGTATATTGCCGGGACTTATTAAGAAATCAGCCTGCCTTACAGAAAATCTCTCGTCAGGACCTTTTACAGCATCAATAGATAAAAATCACTGCATGATCTATTTGCCTGCCTTATATGGATTGACCGTAAGGACAGGACAGTGGGCCCCTTTGACAACCCCTGCCGCCACGCTGCCAAACATGATCTTGTCAAGCCCCTTTCTCCCATGGGTACCGATTATGATCATATCTGTGCCGCTCTTCACGGCGTGTTTTATTATTTCTTCCGTTACGTCGCCCACGGCAATTGTTGTCTTTATATCCTGACCTGGAAATTTCTCTTCAGCGAACCTGTACATGGCCTTCTGGCCGCCTTCTAAAAGCTCCGCTTCAAAACTGGAATACCAGGCAGTACCCATTTCAAAACCAACAAAGTCAGCAGAACCCCTCACCACATGTATAAGTTCTATCTCCGCCCCCAGCTTTTCCGCCATAAGCTTAACATAAGGCAAAATATTATCAGAACTTTCAAAAAAATCCACAGGATACAGAATCTTCTTAATTTCCAACATCGAGATCTCCTCCTTTTGGTTATGCCTAATTTCTGAACTTAATGCCGATTAGTTAGATTTTTAGCATTTGTTGACCCAATGTCAAGCTTGCTGTCATAGCACGCTGCGCCTATAATACGCCTGACAAATATTTATTCGGCTGATTTTTCGTGTTCATATGTATCTAAAACAGACATCTCTTAATATCAACCAAGACATACGGAGCAATAAATGGGTTTAACGGCAACAGAAAAAATTATAGCGGCGCACATGGTGGAAGGTGAAATGGATCCAGGCGGCCAGATCGCTATCCGCATTGACCAGACACTTACTCAAGACGCCACAGGCACCATGGCATACCTGGAATTTGAGGCCATAGGCATACCCAAAGTCAAGACGGAATTGTCCATAAGTTATGTAGACCATAACTTGCTGCAATCCGACTTTAGGAATGCCGATGATCACAGGTTCCTTCGGTCCGTTGCCGCACGCTACGGCATACAATTTTCCAGTCCGGGAAACGGGATATGCCACCAGATACATCTGGAGCGTTTTGCCGTCCCAGGCAAGACACTGCTGGGCTCTGACAGTCACACTCCGACAGCCGGTGGATGCGGGATGCTCGCCATAGGTGCGGGCGGACTCGATGTGGCCCTGGCCATGGCCGGACAGCCATTCTACCTGAGAATGCCCTATATTACAGGTGTACGCCTGAAGGGAAGGCTTGGCCCTTGGGTCTCGGCAAGGGATGTCATATTGGAACTGCTCCGTCTTATGACAGTAAAGGGCGGTGTGGGTAAAATCATTGAATATTTTGGACCCGGCGTTGCCACGCTGTCTGCAACTGACAGGGCTACAATAGCAAACCTGGGAACTGAACTGGGGGCTACAGGTACAGTCTTTCCTTCTGATGAGGCGACCAAGGGCTTTCTTGTCAGCCAGAAAAGAGAAGCGGTATGGCAGGAACTTAAGGCAGACCGGGATGCCGTCTATCATGAAATAATAGATATGGATCTCTCTTCTCTTGAACCGATGATAGCCTGTCCATCGTCCCCGGACAATGTAGTCCCTGTGCGCGAGGCGGCCGGGCAGCCGGTATCTCAGGTCATTATAGGCTCCTGTGCCAACTCGTCATTCAGGGACATAGTAGTTGCTGCCAAATCCCTTGAATCCTCCGGGATACACCCGTTTGTAAGCTTTGAGATAAATCCGGGCAGCCGGCAGGTACTGGAAAACGCCGACATGGCCGGGGCCTTACGCACATTGATCCATGCCGGGGCCAGAATACACCAGTGCGGCTGTCTGGGGTGTATCGGTATGGGACAGGCCCCGGCCACGGGGACCATATCTTTAAGGACCTTTACGCGCAACTTTTCCGGAAGAAGCGGCACAAAGGACGACCGGGTATATCTGTGCAGTCCTGAAACCGCAGTTGCGTCAGCGATAAAAGGGGTGATTACAGACCCCAGAAACCTTGGAAAGGCCCCCGAGGTATTGCTTCCCAAGACCTATCTTATCAATGACAACGGAATAATACCTCCCCCTGAAGACGGTTCAAAGGTATCAGTGCTGCGCGGCCCCAACATAAAACCTCTTCCTGAATTTGAGCCCATGCCGGAAGACCTGCAGGCAAAAGTGCTCCTCAAGGTAGAAGACAACATAACCACTGACCATATTATGCCCGCCGGGAGCAAGATATTGCCGCTCAGAAGCAATGTGCCTGCTATCAGTGAGTATGTCTTTTCCGCTATTGATCCGGAGTTTCCCTCAAGAGCCAAGGAGACAGGCAATGTGGTGATAGTCGGAGGGGAAAATTACGGCCAGGGCTCCTCCAGGGAGCATGCCGCACTGGTACCCAGGTATCTTGGTGTACGCGTCAAACTGGTAAAGAGCTTTGCCAGAATACACAAGGCAAATCTTATAAATTTCGGTATCCTGCCGCTTACCTTTATAGATCCGGATGACTATGACCGGATTGAGCAGGGAGACACGGTCAATATCCCGGGTCTGAGGAGCGCGCTCCTGAAAGGCTCGGATCGGGTATCGGTAGAAATCAATCAGGACAAAACAATACAGGCCCGCCTGGAGTTGTCTGAAAGAGATCGCTCAATATTGTCCGCGGGCGGCCTTCTTAATTGGGTAAGGGCCGGTATTGATGCCGGGAGGGCATAGATCTGACTCTCTATTCAAAAGACAAGTCTATGGAAATTCGTCAGGCAGGGTCCGGAATAAAGGCCAAGATAAAGGTCCCCGGATCGAAAAGCATCACCCAGCGGGCCTTGGTAGTTGCATCTTTAGCTGAAGGGGACAGTGAACTGAAAGGCCCTTTAGACAGCGAAGATACCCAATTACTTAAAAAGGCCCTGATTTGCTTGGGAATTTCCATAAAGGATAAAGAGGGTGACTGGACAATCGGGGGAAAAGGCGGAAAGATTCTGCCTGTCAAACAGGACATCTATCTTGGCAACAATGGTACTGGAATACGTTTCATGGCCTCTCTTGTATCCCTTGGTCAGGGCACATACAGGCTCACAGGTACCGGAAGAATGGCCGAAAGACCCATAGGCCCACTTCTTGAGGCATTAAAGGCCTGGGGAGCCGAGGCAAAAAGCATTGAGAAAACCGGTTGTCCCCCGGTAGAAATCAAGGCACATGGCCTTGAAGGCGGGGAGACCATACTCTCCGCCTCGAAAAGCAGTCAGTATCTTTCCTCCCTGCTGCTCGTAGCCCCGATTGTCAGGAATCCGGCCAAAATCACCCTGGACGGTCCCCTGGTATCCAGACCTTATGTCGATCTCACTCTGGCAGTTATGGAGGCCTTTGGAGTAAAGGTACAGGAGAGAGACAACTCTTTCCTTGTGCCTCATATGACTTATAAGGCAAAGACATATCAAATCGAGGGAGATGCATCGAGCGCTTCCTATTTCTGGGCAGCCGCAGCGGTTACGGGCGGTAGAATCACAGTGGAAAACATACCACCGGATGCCCTTCAGGGCGATGCGGCCTTTGTCGACATTCTGGCCGGCATGGGTTGTTCTGTAAAAAGGGATCCACAGGGAGTTACGGTCCAGGGGCCTCCGGGCGGTATGCTCAAGGCCCTAGAAGTGGACATGGGGCGATGGCCAGACATGGTCCCGACCCTCGGAGTAATCGCCGCCTTCGCATCAGGCACGACCGTCATCAAGAATGTGGCCCACCTGAGGATAAAAGAGACAGATAGGCTGAAGGCGGTGGCGCAGGAACTCACCAAGATAGGGACATCGGTGAAAGAACTGGAAGACGGCTTGATCATTGAGGGGTCCCGTGACATGCACGGATCCACTATAGATACTTACGACGATCACCGTATAGCCATGGCCTTTTCAGTGGCAGGGCTGAAGCTCCCGGGTATCAGGATCAAAGATCCTTCATGCGTTCGCAAATCCTTTCCCTCTTTTTGGCAACACTGGCAAAAGATTACAGAGTAAAAAAGAATTCGCGCCTGTATTTCGCCACCCTTTACCAAAATGGACCACA
>DQXT01000082.1 GCA_011042225.1 Deltaproteobacteria bacterium
AGTGTCTTAAAATCCATTTTCCCCTTGTCCATCCACAGCTCTTTTATTGATTCTTTGACCTCATCCATGCAATTTGTAGAAACCAGAACTTCTACCCTGTTACACGTAGAAAGAAACACCACCTCAGTGCAAGAAGAAAGGCCGGCAAAAAGTTTCAGGGCAGGGGTATCACTTTCGCTTAGGGAAAGACGTTCCCGCACCTCCAGGGGTGCAGTATTGTGATTTACCCCTAAAAGGACTATCTGCGGTCTATTTAAGCCAAGTGGCATAGGAATGGGCACCAGAAAATAGCAGACTTACTCCCAGGAAGGTAAAGATCAAGACAGCAAAACCAACTAATGTCATAATAGCAGCCTTTCTCCCTCGCCAACCCACTGTAAGTCGTTGGTGAAAAAGGGCCGCATAAACAAACCAGGTAATCAGTGACCAAGTCTCCTTTGGATCCCAGCTCCAGTAAGATCCCCAGGCCTTCTCAGCCCAAATAGATCCAGTCACTATCCCGAGGGTCAGCAGGGGAAAGCCTACGGTCAAGCACCTCTCATTCATGGCATCCAAGGTCTCGAGGGAAGGCAGCCTCTTGAATACAGCCCCCAATCGCTTCTTTTTTATCTGTCTTTCCTGAAGCAGGAACATAATGGCAATACAAAAAGCCAAGGCAAAAATGGCATCTGCAAATAAGCAAATAATGGCATGAATTGGAAGCCAGATACTCTTGAGAGCCGGAGGCAGAGGCAAAATTTCCGTTGACTGAAAAGATGAAGCAGTCATTATAATCAAAGCGAAAGGTACAACAAAGGCCCCGAGAGATTTTAACTTGCAACACCATTGAAACAGGATAAAAGATCCCACCATTGCCCAAGCAGTGAAAGATAGAGAATCGTGAAGGTTAACAAGAGGCGGATGGCCCCCTGCAAACCAGCGCATCAAAAAAGCCGCGGTATGAAAACCAAAACCCGCAAACAAAAAAACAGCGGCGATCCTTTCAGCATCTTTTCGAAGTGTAATAATATGAATAAGAAAGCCGACCGTACTGACAAAATATATAAAAACAGTAAGCTGAAAAAGGAATTTATGCATGCAAAGGTTTTATATGAAATATTTTAAATTCTGAATTGTACTGTAAAAAACCTAAAATAAAAAACACTTATCGTATGGCACAGTGATCTATCTGCTTAAAATATGCGGATCAGCTGAAAAATTAAAGTAACTTTTCAAATTGGATTTTCCAGCATAGCCATTATCTAAAATTCAAAACTATATTTATAGCCTCATTACCACAGAGAGAAACAGCCCATTTCTCTACTCTATCCCATTCACCATTCTCAACCCAAGCCATTACTTCTGGATCTGCGAGGGAATGACAGAGTTCCTTCCTGGTCACTGGATCTTCATTGGATCTAATTATTAGCTGCCTCAATCCCCCCAACAGTGATACATAGTCGCCATAAAAGGGACCGATACTCTGTCCAAGCTCTTTCCGAAGGCGCTGTGCAAGGGCAGGACAACTGCCTCCGGTAGATATAGACAGGCAGAGGTTCCCCCGCCTGACTATGGAAGGAACAATAAAACTGCAAAACTCAGGCTGATCAACAACATTACAAAAGATCCTTTTGGATAAGGCCTCTTTATACACTAATTCCTGGACATCTGAATCATCAGTAGCAGAAATCACCAGCCAAGCCCCGTCCAGATCTTCCGGGATAAAGGTCTTTGCCATATGGTCTATCAGACCATCTGATGCCATTTCCACTAGTGTCTCAGTTGCCTTGGGGCTGACCAGCTTGACAAGGGCACCAGCGCTCAAAAGACCCAGCACTTTGCGTTCTGCAACGCCCCCCCCTCCAACGACAACAACTTTCTTATTTTTTAAATCCAGTAAAAGCGGATAATAACTATGGGTAGAAATTTTCTGTTTCATAGACTGAATGATATCAAGCAAATGCAAATCAAGCAATAACCGTCTACTCATATAGCATATTTTCCGTTTGTCCTGAAGCATAAACGGTTAAATCCTAATATGGTTCATGGCCTCCATAGATGAGGCATCCAATCCGCTACCTCACTTGCCAGGTACCCCCAGTTGCCTTTGACTTTTGCCAGTTGATCCGAGGCATGCCCATGCACAAAGACAGAAATCCTAGCAGCGTCCCATGCAGCATAGCCTTGGGCCAAAAAGCCTCCGATAATGCCGGTAAGCACATCTCCCATCCCTCCCGATGCCATACCCGGATTCCCAGAGGAGTTCAAAGCCACTCTTTCATCAGGTGCGGCAACCACGGTCCTGGCCCCTTTTAGGACCACAATGGCACCCGAAGAACGGGCAAGAGAAAGGGCCGCTGCCATGCGATCATGCTGGACCTCGGCAGGAGTGCATCCAAGCATACGGGCCATTTCACCAGGATGGGGTGTTAATATCCTGGGCTGTTTAGCCCTTGCTACAGGACTGTGGTCTGTACCCAAGGCTGTAAGTGCGTCGGCGTCTGCTATCATAGGTATAGGGACTTCTTCAAAGAGAAGGCGCACAATCTCCTGGATCTCCTTGCTAACCCCCAGGCCGGGGCCGATGGCAAGGGCCTTTTTTCTCTCCAGCAAGGTCCTGATTAATGGGATGGCCCTGTTGGAAACAGTTCCTGATTCAGTTTCAGGGAGATCTTCAATCATGGCCTCAGTAAGTTTCTGGGCAAGCACTGGCTGCACGTCTTTTGGACATCCCACAGTGACAAGCCCTGCCCCTGCCCTGAGTGCCCCATGGGCCACGAGTGCCGCAGCTCCCGTCTTTCCCCTTGAACCTGCCAGTATTAAAAGATGCCCGAATGTGCCTTTATGACCAACTAACGGTCTTGATCGAAGGATGGATCTGAAATCCTTTTCATCAAATAGTTCGGTCTTGATATCTGCTTCCGCAATTGACGTATCCGGTATGCCGATGTTAACAATGTGAAGATCTCCAACATATTCAGTTCCGGGATACAAAATAAGCCCCAGCTTTGCAATCGCCATGGTGGCAGTCAGGTCAGCCCGTATCGCCTCACCTAATGGATATCCCGTATCAGCTGATAAGCCAGAAGGGATGTCAACTGCGACTATAGGCGCCGGACTTTCGTTTGCCATCTCAATGCATTGGGCAAACCGACCTGTAACTTTCCTGACAAGACCGGTCCCAAAGATGGCATCTATAATAAGGCCGGATTTCTCTATAGTTTCAGATACGGTCGAAAGGGAACTGGAATCCAGGCACTCTTTGATAGGAAGCCCCAAGTTTTTTACTATATTATAATTGACAAGGGCGTCTCCTCTAAATTTCTCTCCTGACGACAGTAACAAGAGTTCTACTTTAATTCCTTTCTGGTTCAGATGCCTGGCTATTACAAAACCATCACCACCATTGTTGCCGGGTCCTATAAGGATAGTTACTCCCCGATAGAGTCTTGCTGCAAAATGCCTGCACACAAGCTCGAAGATCCCGCGACCGGCGTTTTCCATTAATATCAGGCCCGGTATGTTGAACTCCTCTATGGCCTTTTTGTCCAATTCTTGCATCTGAGCCGCAGTTACCAGTAACATCATAAAATCCTCCTACGACGCTAAAAGAATTTGTCGCAAATCTACCGAATACATAATTATTATCACGAATGCCTTCGAAGTAAAACAGAAGATCGTTCATAACTTGAAACCGAATAATAGGAAATGAGGAAAGATAAAAATGGTTTAAGAGTTGAATATTTATAAACCGGCAGAAAATTTATCAGATAAGGCCTGCCCGACTAGGATAGGTAAGGGAAAATATAGTTCATCGGAATTATCATAAACTATAAATACATTTGAAAGTTTCTTCAACACATCGTCTAGATAGACTGGAGATACATCAAGGCCGGCACTTTGTTACTGGTGAAAAATGATTATTTGAAGTGGCCGTGCAACCTTTGTATAGCCCTGGTAATTGGTATTGGTCGGCCGCTATGCTGATCCGATCCTGTATTCAAGATGGGGGTTGTTTTTCATTTTCATCGGTTTCAACCACCTTGTTTTCCAGCTTGCGCTGCCTTTTTTCCTCTTTCTTTCTCTTCTTGTCCAATTCTTTCTGACGTTTCTTAAACTGGTAATTAGATTTTGCCATGGTCTTTCCTTATAGTTGATTGCCGGACAGATAATATGGCTGCTGATATCAGATAAAAGAATTTCAGCAGGGGTTTGATGAAATCAGATCATTAAAAAAGGCATCTCTCGTTTTAGAGTAGATGCCTTTCCTTAAAAAGGCAGGTCAATCAACGGTTACATTGACAGCAGCCGGGCCTTTTGGCCCTTGCTCAATGTCAAAAGTGACGTGTGCACCTTCATTTAGAGATTTAAAACCGGTTGCATTAATAGCGCTATGATGCACAAATACATCCGGTCCGTTTTCCTGTTCTATGAATCCAAAACCTTTGCTGTCGTTAAACCACTTCACAGTTCCATTCGTCATGATATCATCCTCCTTTCGAAATATTTCAACGTTGCAGACTGCAGGATGATAACGTTTAACAAACGGACAACTCCAACAGAAAGAAACCCTCCCGCTAATTTAGCACGGGACTTAATTGATGACCTCATTTTAAGCATCTTTAAGTATAATAGCAAGACAAATATTTATTTTTTGTTTGCTTTTGTACTGTTTACTCTTGTACTTGCATTCCCTTACCCCTTCAAGTATTATATCACGGCCTTGAGGATTCTCCCTCGCGACAGTACGCCGAGCTTGCGTCCGTAACAGCTCAAGAGCGTTTTTTGTCAGTTCATACCGCATATCTTGGCCCTTAAGCAGGAATGCCCGATTGCATTGATCATTGCGGTCCCTTCTTTTCCACGCGTCCGGCGGGTAGAGATTTGTATAACCCCGGACAAGGAAAAACATGAAAGAATACGCACGCGCAACAGGCATGCACACAGACTGTTCCGCTCTACAAGCAAAACTCCAACTTCAGAAAAGCGTCTTTGCCGCCCTGATTCCTGAAATTCAACAGGCTATAGCCATGGAGGGGTATGTCACTCCCACACCCATACAAGAGCAATGTATTCCGCACTTGCTGAAAGGACGTGATATGCTGGGCAACGCCCAGACCGGCACCGGAAAGACTGCCGCCTTTGCCCTGCCTCTCCTTCAAAGGCTTTCAAAAAACTATCGCCGACTCCAGAAAGGAACCCCCCGGGCACTCATTCTCGCCCCCACCCGAGAGCTTGCGTCACAGATCGGGGAGAGCATTCAAGCTTATGGTCGATTTCTTCTCCTAAGCCATACTGTCATATTCGGAGGGATCAACCAGTCCAGACAAGTCAAAGCCCTGAACCTTGGAGTCGATATCGTCGTGGCCACTCCCGGCAGGTTGCTTGACCTGATGCAGCAGGAGTTCATCCACCTGAGTGAAGTGGAGGTATTCATCCTTGACGAGATGGATCGAATGCTCGACATGGGCTTCATTCCAGATATCAAAAAAGTATTATCTCAAATTCCTGCTAAACGTCAGACCCTGTTTTTCTCGGCCACAATTGCTCCCAAAATGGTAAAGCTAGCCAACACCATGGTTCACAACCCGGTACGGGTAAACATCGCGCCTGACAAACCCGCAGTAGAGCGCATCGTCCAGAAAGTAATTTTCATAGAAAAAAAGAAAAAAGATGCCCTGTTGATCTCACTATTGGATGATCCCAAGATCAACAAGGCCCTCATTTTCACCCAGATGAAACATACAGCCAACCGGGTGGTAAAAAAATTGTGCGCGAAAGGCATTCAAGGCACGGCTATCCACGGCAACAAGAGCCAAGCCTTGCGCACGAAAGCACTGACAGGCTTCAAGCAAGGTCGGTTCAAGGTATTAGTCGCCACCGATATTGCGGCACGAGGATTGGATGTGGATGATATCACCCACGTTATAAACTACGATCTACCTGTAGAGGCCAACACTTACGTACACCGCATCGGGCGAACCGCCCGGGCTGGCGCAAACGGCGACGCCATTTCTTTCTGCTGCATCGAAGACAGATGCTATCTGAAAGAAATAGAACGCCTGTTGGGCAAGCCATTTCCCTGCAAGATGAAGCACATTGCCTATCATTGCGACGATGACTCCCGATTAAACCCGTCAGCTCCAAAAAGATCCGGCAGAAGGAGAAAAGGAATTACGATAAATCATTAATAAAATTAAATACATATAAAAGAGATTAAGGATAAAATTAGATAATCTATCAAGGGAATATACTGCCGGTGCATTGTTTTCCAGCCTCTAAACTTGGCACAAATTGCCTGATTTAAGAAATGTCCTGTGAAAACAAAAAATTCCGAAATGCAAGTGCAAGAGGTGAAAGGGTCCGCTGTTTATGCCAAATTAGATGAAATTGTCTGCCCAGTTGGACTCCTTCCAATACAGAAGCATATAACAAGCCGTGCTCTAAGTCGTCAGCCACTACACGTCGTGAAATGATAGAGCAACCAAGCCCTGCCTTCACGGCTTGGCGGATTGCTTCGGCACTCCCCATCTCCGATACAATCTGAAGGTCGCTGATCTGTAAATTTCCAGCAGCCCGCAGAGCACGCTCCGTAGTCAAACGTGTGCCGGACCCTTTCTCTCTCAAGACAAAAGGCTCGGACGCAATATCATCAATAGACACCTGCCCGCAATCAGCAAAGCGGTGACCAGGTGGCACAATCAGAACCATGTCATCGTGAAAGCAGGGCTCAAAGCTAATGCCTTTTTTGGGGACAACAGCCCCTACTAATCCAAGCTCCAGTTCACCATTGGCAACAGAAGCAACGATTGTGGCCGTATCTGATATACGCAATATCACCTTAATATTAGGGCGCTCAGCCTTGAATCGGCCTATCACACCTGGAAGAATATACTGTCCCGGAACATTACTGCCTCCAAGATCCAGACTGCCCTTTTCCTGCCCTAAAAACATGACAATTTCTCGTTCAGCTTGGAGATTAAGTCTTAATATTTGACGAGCAAAAGGATAAAGGACTTCGCCTGCAGTGGTCGGCATCACGTCTTTTCCGCTTCGATCAAATAATCGAACGCCCAAAGTCTCTTCCAGTGCCCTGATGTGACCACTTATTGACGGCTGGGTAAGGTGCACCTCTTGGGCCGCCCGGCTGAAGCTACGATTTTCCCAAACTGCCAAAAAGACCTGGATCTGACGTATCTCTATCATATTGTTCAAGTACCTAAAGTCTCAAGTGCTCAAGGGAAGCTAAACTTATAGCCCCAAATCAACGCTCATGTTTGAAGAAGGGGCATAAATCAGCAAATTTTAATCCGGTCAGGGGAAAGGCTGCCATACATAGCCATAAATACCTTTAAACTCAAAAAAACCAAAGCCGAAATCCTATAAATCATATAATTCATTCTCCATTAACGTACTGAATATAAATAAGATTTTAAATTTGGCAACCTTAGGCACTATTCAAAGGCAAGGATTTGGGTTCACCCAACATCTTTGCCAATGCTGTTATACGGCAAGTATGTTCCAGACATTCCATTAGCTCAAATGCCTTCCAAAGAGTCGGCCCCCTGGTAACAGCTCCATGATGAGCAAGTATTTGTACAGGCCCTTTGTGCGATACGGCTACAACCGCACGGGCCAAAGCCTTGGTGCCAGGCATTTCAAAGGGCACTATGCTCACATCTCCAAGAAACATCAGACCTTCAATCAATAAATGAGGCAGCAATTGATAGCCTGACAAGCTAAGAGCCAAAGTCCAAGGGGGATGGGTATGCACTATTGCCATGGTCCCCGGGTCTTGTCGGTAAATTGCCATGTGCATTGCCAGTTCTGAAGAAGGATGATGCCCCTCCTGCCCCTTAAATATCCGCCCTTCAGAATCCAGCATTACAAGATCCTCTTCGCGCAAAAAGCCCTTATGCACTCCGCCGGGAGTTATAAGGATGTCGCCCCCGGAAAGTCGGACGCTTACATTTCCATCTGCAGCAGCGATCAAGCCCTTATTATATAATTGCCTGCATACCTTTATCACCTCAGACCGAAAACCGCTATCTTCTTGTGTTATCAAACATCAAACTCCTGCTTTATGGTAACATCCTTCTTTATTCTATCCAAAGTAGATGACAGAGCCTTAATAACATATTCCCTGGTACTTCCAGCAAGTCCGAGAAACATAATATCTTCTCCCACACTTAGTCTTCCCTCTTGTATTTCAGCCTCAGCCGCTACAATGCCGGGTAATTTCCGTGTATCAGCTAATATCTGGGACAATTTCCCCCAATCCACTTTTACCTCAATAGATTTAACAGGTCTTCCGTCTCTACTGGAATTTCGCACAATTCCATTGTGGATCATGACCATCCCCGCTTCGGCGCCTGCTATTATTTTTAGTTTGGTTATAAATTTAGCCGGATCCATAATAAACCTCACATTACCATCCTCTTATGGTTGCAAGATAAACAAGGAACAATTATTGTTAAAGTTGTTTTCTTCTTAAAATTCAATCCGCGTCTGACCGATATTTCCGTTCAGACACTGAGTAATATGGAGGACCGATAACATGCCCATTCATGAATTTAGATGTTTAAATTGTGACTATATATTTGAACTCCTCATCATGAACAAAAATGAAATGAATTCTATTTTGTGCCCCAAATGTGAAAGTCCTAATATCGGCAAGCTCATGAGTGTTGCCAATGTTGCTGTAGATAAAAGGCTAAACAGCAATACACCACGGTCTCAACCTTATGTGGAGCATCACAATTGTAATTCCGGCTCATGCGCTACAATAGAGTTGCCAGGATATGAAAGATAAGATAATAGAGCCTAATAAAAATGGCCGAGCTTTTTGCTGTGCCCGGCCTTATTATATTTCTTGTACATAACAATCAGCTTGTCGCAGCCCGTCTTCGCTCTTTCTCTTCGTAGAAAACCCTGCCGGTACCGGCAGGTATAAGACGTCCCATAATTACGTTTTCCTTAAGCCCTCTCAAGTAATCCACCTTCCCTGCTATAGAAGCTTCGGTCAAGACTTTGGTAGTCTCCTGAAAAGATGCTGCTGAAATAAAGCTATCTGTGCTGAGAGACGCCCTTGTAATACCAAGAAGCATAGGTTCAGCCGAAGCAGGTTCTCCTCCTTCTTCTGCCATTATCCGCTCATTTTCTTCCTCAAAACGGCTACGCTCAACCTGCTCTCCAAACATGAATACACTGTCTCCCACGCCGGTGATTTTTACTTTGCGCAACATCTGCCTCACTATTACTTCAATATGTTTGTCATTAATTTTGACTCCCTGCAGCCTGTAGACCTCTTGAATCTCGCCCACCATATATCGGGCAAGGTCTTTTATCCCTTTCACCCTGAGATAGTCATGGGGATCTATGACACCGTCCATCAGAGATTCTCCTGCCCTGACATAGTCCCCTTCATGGACCTTAATATACTTACCTTTAGGTACTAGATACTCGATGGCGTCGCCATACTCCGGAGTAACGATCACCCTCCTCTTGTTTTTGACATCCTTGCCAAAAGAAACCACTCCATCTATTTCTGTAATGACGGCATACTCTTTGGGTTTTCTTACTTCAAATAGTTCGGCAATCCTCGGAAGACCCCCTGTAATATCCTTGGTCTTGGTTGTCTCTCTGGGAATTCTGGCTAAAGGCTCTCCGGCGGCTATCTTGTCGCCTTCATTGACAATAACGATGGCCCCTACAGGAAGCTGATAACGGGCCTCACCTTTGCTTTTGGTCAGTTTCAAGGTGCGTCCCCTGTTGTCCTTTATGGAAATCCTGGGTTGGTAATCTGTCGCCGGATATTGTATTACCACCCTGCTTGACTTTCCTGTAACGGGATCCACTTTCTCCTGCATGGTGATGCCCTCGGCAAGATCCCCAAACTTAACTACCCCGGGGAGTTCTGCAAGAATTGGTACGGTAAACGGATCCCAATGGGCAAGCCTTTCACCTGCATCTATTTTCTGGCCTTCCTCTACTGCCAATTCGGCGCCGTATATTACAGGAAAGCGCTCTCTCTCACGTCCATCCGGACCCACAATCACTATTTCTCCATTTCGATTCAGCACTACATGACGGCCGGATGGGTTTCGCACAGTATTCAACTTCTCAAAACGAACCGTACCAGACCCCCTTGAACGGATCTCAGCCTGTTCCACTTTACCGCTGGCAGTACCACCAATATGAAAGGTCCGCATGGTAAGTTGTGTTCCGGGTTCGCCTATAGACTCAGCTGCTATGATACCGATTGCCTCCCCCATGGCCACAATGCCTCCACGGGCCAGATCTCTCCCATAGCACTTGGCACAGACCCCGTAAGAAGACCTGCAGGTAAGCACAGATCGAATCTTAACATTGGAGATACCGGCTTCCTCAATTTTACGAACCCCTTTCTCGTCAATCTCATTGTTTGCTTTGACCAGGACCTCTCCTGTTAAAGGATCAACTATATCCATAAGGGCGACACGCCCAAGAATACGTTCACCCAGACGTTGAATAATCTCACCGCCTTCCATGAGATGACCAATCTCTATACCGTCAATTGTTCCACAATCCTCCTCAGTAATGGTTGCATCCTGTGCAACATCAACTAAACGCCTAGTGAGATAGCCGGAGTTGGCCGTCTTAAGGGCCGTATCCGCCAACCCCTTCCGTGCCCCGTGAGTGGATACAAAATATTCCAATACACTCAAGCCCTCACGAAAGTTTGCCTGAATCGGAGTCTCTATGATCTCTCCTGACGGTTTAGCCATAAGACCGCGCATTCCGGCAAGCTGCCTTATCTGGTCCTTACTTCCCCTAGCCCCTGAATCAGCCATAATAAAAATGGGATTGAAACTGGGTGTGGCTACCACTTTTCCGTCAGGTCCACGGTGGTATTCTACTGAAATACCCTCCATCATCTCCTTAGCTACTTCGTCAGTAGCCCTGGTCCATATGTCAATCACCTTATTGTACTGTTCTCCGTCAGTAATAAGCCCCTCGGAGTACTGGTGCTGTACCTCTGATACTTCTTTTTGAGCCTCTTCAAGAATTTCCTCTTTACGCACAGGAACCATCATATGATTTATGCCGACAGAAATTCCGGCTAAAGTGGCAAAACGATATCCCATATCTTTGAGACGATCTGCAAGAATCACTGTCTTCTTGGCCCCTGCTATGCGGTAACTCTCGTCGATGAGTCTAGCAAGGTCCTTCTTGCGCATAGTCTTATTAATAATCGAAAAAGGCACTTCTTCCGGCAGAATATCCGAGAGAATTACACGTCCCACCGTAGTCTCTGTCAACTTACCTCGAACCCTAGCCCTAATACCGGCCTGGAGATGGACCGCACCGGCTTCCCACGCAAGCAACACTTCTTCTATTGAGCCGAATGATTTGCCTTCGCCCTTTGCGTTAAACCTGTCCCTGGTCATGTAGTATATGCCCAGAACTATATCCTGAGTGGCCATGATAATAGGCTCTCCATGGGCAGGTGAGAGCACATTGTTAGTTGACATCATGAGCACCCTTGCCTCTGTCTGGGCCTCGACCGACAGAGGGACATGAACTGCCATCTGGTCTCCATCAAAATCGGCATTATATGCAACACATACCAATGGATGTAGCTGAATGGCCTTTCCTTCAATTAGTATTGGCTCAAAGGCCTGAATACCTAAACGGTGTAAAGTAGGAGCACGATTCAGTAAAACAGGATGCTCCCTTACGACCTCATCAAGGGCATCCCATACCTCCGGGGCCTCCTTTTCCACCATCTTCTTCGCACTCTTGATAGTAGTGACAAGTCCTTTATCCTCGAGTTTATTGTAGATAAAAGGCTTAAAAAACTCTATTGCCATCCGCTTTGGCAGACCACATTGGTGCAGCCTTAGTTCCGGACCCACTACGATGACCGAACGTCCTGAATAATCGACTCTTTTTCCAAGAAGATTTTGACGAAAACGCCCCTGTTTGCCCTTTAGCATATCCGACAATGATTTTAACGGACGTTTGTTTGGCCCTGTGACTACCCGACCTCTCCGTCCATTATCAAAGAGGACATCCACGGCCTCCTGGAGCATCCTTTTTTCATTCCGGACGATGATATCAGGGGCATCCAGCTCTTTTAGCTTCTTAAGTCGATTATTTCGATTGATGACCCTGCGATAAAGGTCATTTAGATCAGATGTAGCAAACCGCCCTCCGTCCAATGGGACTAAAGGTCTCAGATCTGGAGGAAGAACAGGTATAACGTTCAGTATCATCCATTCAGGCTGATTATCTGAATCCCGAAATGCTTGAACCACCCGCAATCGTTTGCCAAGTTTCTTTCTTTTGGCCTCTGAACGCGTCTTGATCATCTCTCCCCGAAGCTCCACGGATAGGGCATCCAAGTCAAGCCGCTTTAACATCAAATGTATTGCTTCCGCTCCTATATCTACCCTGAACTTATCACCGAATTGCTCATAATTTTTATAATAGGCCTCATCGGACATAAGAGTACCTATAGGAATCTCAGGCATCTCCGATTCAGTCACTACATGTGACTCGAAATACAAAATCCTTTCCAGCTCTTTCAAACTTAAATCCAGAAGCGCACCAATTTTGCTGGGAAGGCTCTTTAAGAACCATATATGTGCTACTGGATCTGCAAGGGAAATATGGGCCATCCGCTCTCGCCGAACTTTTGACTGAATGACCTCAACTCCGCACTTTTCGCAGATGACGCCCCTATGCTTCATGCGTTTGTACTTTCCACACAGGCACTCATAATCCTTCACCGGGCCGAATATCTTGGCACAAAAGAGGCCTTCTCTTTCCGGCTTAAAGGTCCGGTAATTGATGGTCTCAGGCTGCTTTACCTCTCCATGTGACCATCCGAGAATTTTCTCGGGAGAGGCCAAAGAAATCCTGACTGATTTAAAGCTCAAAGGATCTTTTGGCTTTGTAAAAAGAGAAAGAAGATCTTCCATTCAGTAAAACCCCCGTGTTACTCCTGTAACTCTATATCCATACATAGACCTTGAAGCTCTTTCACTAAGACATTAAAGGACTCAGGAAGACCTGCCTCAAGAAAATTATTGCCCTTGACGATCTTTTCATACATCCTAGATCTTCCAACCACGTCATCAGACTTGACCGTCAAGAACTCCTGAAGAGAGTAAGCCGCGCCATAAGCCTCCATGGCCCATACTTCCATCTCACCCAATCGCTGGCCTCCGAACTGAGCCTTTCCTCCAAGTGGCTGTTGCGTTACCAAAGAATATGGACCGGTAGAACGGGCATGTATCTTATCATCTACTAAATGGTGAAGTTTTAATACATACATGACTCCTACGGTTACCGGCTCGGCTATAGCCTTTCCTGTATAGCCATCGTGTAGGATTACCTCGCCAAGCTCTGATTGTCCTGATTCTACCAAAAGCTTGCGAATCTGTTCTTCATCTGCCCCGTCAAAAACAGGAGATGCGACAGGTATGCCGGGCTCAAGGCTCAAGGCAAAATTCCGCAATTGTTCATCATCCATGCCGCTTATCAAGGCATTCAGATCGTCTTTCGAATAGATATTCCCCAATTTTTTCTTGATCTTGTCAATTTTATAATCTTTGGCCAACTCAGTGAGTTGTGCTCCAAGATTTTTTGCAGCCCAACCTAGATGGACTTCCAAGATCTGACCCACATTCATCCTTGAAGGTACACCTAAGGGATTCAAAACAATGTCAACCGGCGTACCGTCTTCAAAATATGGCATATCCTCTACCGGCACGATAGTAGAAACTACGCCCTTGTTCCCATGACGTCCCGCCATCTTGTCGCCTACAGCCAGTTTACGCTTCATTGCCACGCAGACCCTGACCATCTTAATTACACCAGGTGGGAGATCATCCCCTTTCTTCAGATGCTCAATTTTACCCTCAAAGTAATTGGTTATTCGTTGGACTTCGCCCTCGTACCAGGATATCACGTCACCTACTACAGGAATCAGGCCTCTGCCATCCTCCAGCATGAGATCTCTCAAACTATGAATGGGTATTTTCCAGAGCATATCACCCGTGATCTCCTGCCCGGCCTCAAGATATACCTTGCCCTTACTATCTATTATAGAAACAGATGCCTTATGACCCTTTAGATAACTCTCCAGCTTCTTAAGAGCAGTCTGGCGAATCACATTGATCTCGTCTGCTTGATCCTTAAGCACACGGGCTATTTCAAAATCTTCGATGGTCTGAATCCGCTCATCCTTTTCCACACCTCTGCGACAAAATACTTTGGCCTCTGTCACTACACCCTGGATGCCCGGTGGTACCCTGAGAGATGTATCTTTTACGTCCCCTGCTTTCTCACCAAAGATGGCCCGAAGGAGTTTTTCCTCGGGAGTAAGTTGCGTCTCCCCCTTTGGTGTAATCTTGCCCACAAGTATATCTCCAGGCTTAACCTCTGCGCCTATACATATTATTCCAGTATCGTCAAGATTGCTGAGGGCGTCTTCCCCTACATTGGGTATATCCCTGGTTATCTCTTCCTTACCCAACTTGGTGTCTCTGGCCTCTACCTCAAATTCCTCAATGTGTATTGATGTATAGATATCCTCTTTGACCAGACGTTCACTCACAACCATTGCATCTTCGAAGTTGTAGCCTCGCCAAGGCATAAAGGCCACCACAACATTCTTGCCTAATGCCAATTCTCCATTGTTGGTAGATGGACCATCTACTAGAACATCTCCCTTTTTAAATGTCTGTCCGGGAACCACTATTGGTCTTTGATTAAGTGTTGTCCTCTGATTGGACTTCTGGTACTTGGTGAGCTTCTGTATATCGACCTCCACTGGCAGTCTCTCGGACTCATCTTCATCGTAAACCACTACCAACCTTGTAGCATCGACGTCTTCTATATATCCGCTCCTTTTTGCGACTACCGTCACACCGGAATCCGTTGCCACTATTCTCTCCATTCCGGTACCAACGAGCGGAACTTCTGAAACCAGCAAAGGAACTGCCTGCCTTTGCATATTGGAACCCATCAGGGCCCGGTTTGCATCATCATTTTCCAAAAATGGTATAAGACCTGCGGAAACACTGACTAATTGATTCGGGGCCACATCTATAGCAGTAATCTCCTCTGCCGGGACGATGATGAACTCACCCATTCTCCTGGCACCCACGTTATCATCAATAATGTATCCATCATTATCAAGACTGATTGTCGCTTGTGCTATAGTCTCCTTTTCATCTTCAATAGCAGTCATATAGACCACTTTCCCTGTAGTCTTGCGGTCTTTTACTATTCTGTAGGGAGTCTCCACAAAGCCGTACTTGTTTATGCGTCCGAAAGAACTCAAGGAAACTATAAGCCCGATATTTGGGCCTTCCGGTGTTTCTATAGGACAAATTCTCCCATAATGAGTAGGATGTACATCCCTCACTTCAAACCCGGCCCTTTCTCTGGACAAACCACCCGGCCCCAAAGCAGATAACCTTCGCTTGTGGGTGATTTCTGCCAAAGCGTTGGTCTGGTCCATAAACTGCGAAAGCTGACTGGAACCGAAAAACTCTTTGATAACAGAGCTTACGGGCTTAGGATTTACCAAATCATTAGGCATTAACGCCTCAACTTCCTGGAGAGTCATCCTTTCTTTAATAGCCCGCTCCATCCTGACTAACCCTATCCTGTAATGATTCTCTATAAGCTCACCCACTGATCTGACCCGACGGTTACCTAAATGATCTATATCATCTACCGCCCCCTGCCGATCCTTTAAACGAACCAATTCCCTCACAGTCTCCATTATGTCCTCAGGAGTAAGAACTTTCAGGGAAAGAGGCAAATCCATACCCAGCCTCTGATTGATCTTATAGCGGCCTACATCTGAGAGATCATATGTGGCGAGGTTAAAAAAAAGGGAATTAAAAAATTTCTCAGCGACCTCAGGTATCGGAGGACTACCAGGACGAAGCCTCCTAAATACCTCTATAATGGCCCCCTCCTGATCCTGTGTTGAATCCAGGAGTAAAGTGTCTCTAATGGAAGAACTTACCTTGATGCCATCGATAAACAAAACCTGTAACTCTTTGATTCCGCTTTCCCTCAAAAGCGCCAGATCTTTTTTTGTGACAGAAGAATTCATGGAAATCAACACTTCTCCTGTTTCAGGATTTACTACGTCGATAGCGGTAATCTTTTTTATCAGATCATCTTCTTCAACAGGTACCATGGTGACATCCAATTCCTCAAACTTCTTCAACATGGTCCGAGTGAACTTACGGTTCTTGCGTAGAAGAATCTCTTCCGTATTGGGATTCACAATGTCCAGAGTAGCCTTCTGTCCCAACATGGTCTTACTATTCACCTTACGATAAATAGAGTTACCATCGATTATATATGTATCCCAGTTATAGAAAATACTTAGCAGATCTTGAGTACTGTAACCTATAGCCTTTAGCAACACTGTAACAGGGAACTTCCGCCTGCGATCTATCCGAACGTGCAAGATGTCTTTAGGATCAAACTCCAAGTCTATCCAAGAACCACGGACAGGGATAATTCTGGCAGAATAAAGCAGTTTTCCGCTAGCATGTGTCTTTCCCTTATCGTGATCGAAAAAGACTCCGGGAGAACGCTGAAGCTGGCTTACCACCACTCTCTCCGTACCATTAATAATAAAAGTACCGGTTTTGGTCATAAGGGGGATAGTGCCAAAGTAAATTTGCTGTTCCTTGATATCACGTATACTTTGTACTCCGCTTTCTTTATCTACGTCATATGAAAGGAGCCGCGCCACCAACTTCACGGGCGACTCATAGGTCGCGCCACGGGAAAGGCATTCTTCCTCAGAGTATTTGGGCTCACCTATAGAATATTGAACAAATTCAATAGAAGATGCACCTGTGAAATCCGTTATTGGGAAGACGCTTTGAAATGCTGCCTGAATCCCGAAATCTTCTCTCGCTTCCGGGGCCACATCTTTTTGCAAAAATTTGGCGTAGGAATGCTGTTGCATTTCAATTAAATTTGGAATATCAATGACTTTTTTTACACGACCAAAATTTTTTCTTATGGGAAGTGTCTGATTTTTTGTCATAGAGTACTGCCTCGGGTAATTTTTTTGTCGCACCTTATTGAAAATAGAGAGAAACTTGAAATTTATGGGCAGGGACACACCCCGCCCATATTAACATAGTGTCTCATGTAAAATTTGTCATTGCGAGCGTTAGTGAAAAAATCTCGTATGGTAGCATATAAGCCTTGCTGTGATTGCCTCGTCGCTTAGCTCCTCGCAATGACAATGTAAAGGCTTTGCTGAATGCAATACTAGATGATGAATGAGAGGCAACCGGCATTGGATGCGCAATTATTTATATCGTTGTGTATTTTTTTGCTACTTATTTTATCTCTACCTTTGCTCCAACACTCTCGATCTGTTCCTTTATCTTCTCGGCCTCTTCTTTGGAAACACCTTCTTTGATGGATTTGGGCACGCTCTCAACCAGATCTTTAGCTTCCTTAAGGCCCAAACTTGTTACGGCCCTGACCTCCTTGATTACCTTAATTTTCTGGTCGCCGAAGTCCACAAGAACAACATCGAATTCCGTCTGCTCCTCAGCAGGAGATCCTCCGCCTTCACCGGCAACTGCACCAGGACCTGCTGCTACCACTGGTGCAGCGGCACTTACTCCGAACTTATCCTCCAATTCTTTGACCAGCTCGGAAAGTTCAAGTACTGTCATATTAGAAATAAATTCAATTACATCCTCTTTAGAAATAGCCATTTCAGTCTCCTTATTAATTATCTATAATTCTGCCAAAGACAACTTGTCTGCGGCGTTGTCTTGATTTCCTCTCATAAACGTTTTCGGAAATCCAATATTCAATATACAGATCGTTTTGAGTTGAGCAGAATCACTTATTCGATCAATTGTCACGATTATTTCTCTGATCTTCAATTGCCCTTAACGCATAGAGAAGCCTTTGCGGTATGCCAGACAAGGCCCTGACAAAACTTGTAGGAACGGCGACAAAAACTGTGAGCAGCTTTGCAAGCAGAATCTCCCGGCTTGGCAATTCTGACAGGGCATGGATTTGAGCAACGTCGATTAACTTTCCATCCAAAACGCCACTTTGGATCTTAAGAACCTCTGTTTTCTTTGCAAACTCCACTATAACCTTTGCCATAGACACTGGATCTTCATAGGCAAAAGCCACGGCATTAGGGCCTGAAAACCGATCTGAAAGCACTTCAGCCTGAGTGCCATGTAACGCCCGTTTAAAAAGAGTATTTTTTGACACCTTGAATTCTGCACCTGCCTCCCTGAGCTTCTTTCGAAGTTCATCGGCGTCCTTAACGTCGAGACCTGAAAACTGAGTCATGATTACAGTCTCAGATCTAGAAAATTTATCATGCAGATCTTCAACTATGGTCTCTTTTTCCTTAAACTTTAAAGCCAAATTTCTCCCCCCTTTCTACCATAGGCAGTTTTTTTACTACCAAAGGCAGAGGTCTCACCTATCTAGGTAGGTAGAACTGAACAAGCCAGCTCTATTAAACACATGAGGCGTACCTACTGTCTCTGACTAATGAGCAAATATGTAAATCTTAAATTAAGTATCTATCACATATCTAAACGCTTGGGTAATTGAGGCAATGCCAAAGTCAGGATTTTCCGGCAGAATCATTATTTAGGAAACAGCTGCTTTAACTTCAGCGGGATCCACCTTCACGCCCGGTCCCATTGTAGTGGACAAAGCGACGCTCCGCACATAGGCCCCTTTGCTTGTAGAAGGCTTTATACGTAGTAATGTCTCAGCGAGCGCTGAGAAATTATCTCGGATTTTATTGGAGCCAAACGAGACCTTGCCCAGAGGAACATGGACAACCCCACCCTTGTCTACCCGAAAATCCACCTTTCCTGCCTTTATTTCATTAACCGCCTTGGCAACATCAAAGGTAACGGTTCCAGTCTTGGCATTTGGCATCATGCCTCTTGGGCCAAGAATTTTGCCGATTCTGCCCACAATTGACATCATATCAGGAGTAGCAACAACTTTATCAAAATCAAGCCAACCACCTTTTATCTTTTCTATCGCATCTTCGGCCCCGACATAGTCAGCACCGGCTTCTTCAGCCTCTTTGACCTTTTCACCCTTAGTAATTACCAGGACCCTTTGAGTACGTCCCGTACCATGAGGAAGGACGACAAAGCTTCTCACATTCTGGTCTGCCTTCCGGGGATCGACCCCCAGGACTATTGCTAGGTCTATGGTCTCGTCGAACTTTGCATAGTGCGCATTGAGAACCGCATCTATTGCCTCATCCAAACCATACCTTATATTGGTATCCACTTTGGCCCTTGCATCTCGATATTTTTTGCCACGGTTTGCCATGGAATCTTCTTCTCCCCACACGTCACATGCCTAAAACCGGCATGGCGCAATATGCCTTAATCAACTATTTCAATGCCCATACTATGGGCTGTACCTTCAATTGAACGTTCGGCCGCATGCAAATCGGCAGCAGTCAGATCCGGCTGCTTTTTCAGGGCAATTTCCTCTACTTGCTTCCTGGTAACTTTGCCAATTTTGTCACGGTTAGGAATTCCCGACCCCTTCTCAATATTTGCTGCCTTCTTAAGCAAAACAGATGCAGGAGGCGTCTTCATAATAAAGCTGAATGACCTGTCTGCATATACTGTTATCACAACAGGGATAATCATTCCAATCTGGTCCTGTGTCTTCGCATTAAAGGCTTTAACAAACTCCATTATGTTCACACCGTGCTGTCCTAAGGCGGGCCCTACAGGCGGGGATGGATTGGCCTGCCCTGCAGGGATCTGGAGCTTAATATAAGATATAATTTTCTTGGCCATAATATACTCCTTTAAGCTGCCTTTTGGACGTGTCCGAATTCTAGTTCAACAGGTGTTGATCTTCCAAAAATAGAAACAAGTACCCTGATCTTCCCTTTCTCAGGATTAACCTTATCTACAACACCGTTGAAATTAGCAAAAGGCCCTTCTGTCACAATCACATGATCACCCTTTTCAAAGCTATACTTAGGTACAGGCTTTAGGGTTCGTTCTTCCATCTGGTGAATTATTCTTCCCGCCTCTTCTTCCGAAAGCGGTACTGGATTCTGCAACCCGCCAATAAAGCCGGTCACTTTGGGGGTATCCTGAACAAGGTGCCACGAGTTATCATTTAATTCCATCTTTACCAAAATATAGCCCGGAAAAATCTTTCTAGATGAAATACGTCTTTCTCCTTTTAGGATTTCTACTACCTTTTCCACAGGAACAACAATTCCGGAGAAAAATTCCTCCATACCATACTGTTTAATCCTCTCTTCTATAGAGACCTTGACCTTATTCTCAAATCCGGAATAAGTATGAACAATGTACCATTTGTGCGCCATTAAAAGTTACTCATTTACAAGCTATAGAAAATCGTATGAAAGCGGTTATCTTATTGATTTTCAATGAATTGCCTCTGCTGATTGCGAAAAGCCGACCTATATGCATCAACTATTAATAAATAAGGAAGCTGACAAGCTTTGTCAGTGAAAAATCAACTATACCAAGATACGCAGTAAAGAAAAAAGTGATTGCCAATACAGCTGTAGTTAGTGCAATTGCTTCCTTCCTGGAAGGCCAAGTAATTTTGTCAAACTCGACACGAACCTCTAGTAAAAAGGATTTTACTTTATCCACCCATCCCATAATACCGCCACTCAAAGCAGGACTAGTTTCCGACCGTCCGGATCCCGATCCCATGTCGGACGTATAGCTCTTGCCGCTCTTGCCGTTACTTTGTGTTATGGTCTGGGCCTTTTTTCTATTCTGGACCTTCCTGACCTTCTTTTTTGTCACTTAAATCTCCCAAACTTAGCGAAGTCGATTTTTATTTTCTGATAACGGGCAATGGCAGGCCAGGAGGGACTCGAACCCCCAACTCCCGGATTTGGAGTCCGGTGCTCTACCATTAGAGCTACTGGCCTATTGAGATCCGGCCTTTCATTTGCCGGCTGAACCAAATACAAAGATGCGCACTCCTCACTTCGCAGGGGATGCAAAAACAATATATCATAATATCCTGTAGGCAGATATTAGACTACTTTATCTCCCTGTGTACCGTATGTCTTTTGTCGAACTTACAGTACTTCTTAAATTCAAGCTTGTCCGGCGTAGTCCTTTTATTCTTTGTAGTAGTATAATTACGCCGCTTGCACACAGTGCATGCAAGGGTGACTATTTCTCTCATCGCCCGCCTCCTATCCTACTCTATGATTTTGGTTACCACGCCGGCTCCGACTGTTCGACCTCCTTCACGGATCGCAAATCGAACCCCCTCTTCCATGGCTATGGGCTGAATCATCGAAACCTCAAAAGTTACGTTGTC
>DQXT01000129.1 GCA_011042225.1 Deltaproteobacteria bacterium
CACTTCGAGTACTTAAGATTACTATCTTTAAAATTTGGAAAAGGAGATTTAAACATTATGAAACGCAGCATGATGTCTTTTTTGTCTTTTGTGGTAATCATGATAATGCCGGGCACAACTGTCCATGCCTATGACCTGCCCGCAGTTAACCTGGGATTTACAAGTTTTCTTGACGGAGGCCCTCCTGCCGGACCTGGACTCTATTTTACGCAGTACGTTCAGTACTGGACTTCAGAACATTTTAGAGACGCCGACGGCGATAGTGCCCTGCCATCATTTGCGGATGAGGATTTGAATGCCTGGATAGGCCTTTCACAGTTCATCTATCAGTCGAATACGGATATATTTTTAGGGGGCAAATGGGGGCTTGATGTTATTATTCCCGTAGTTGCCCTTGATTTGGATTATGGCACTTCTATTTCCGCCTTTCCTCAGGATAACGGCTCTGGGTTAGGAGATATTCTTATCGGTCCCTATTTACAATGGGATCCTATTATGGGGAAAAATGGACCAATTTTTATGCACAGAATAGAGTTACAGATGATCTTCCCAACAGGAGAGTATAGTCAAAACAAAGAACTCAATCCAGGCAGCAATTTTTTTTCATTCAATCCTTACTGGGCATGTACCCTGTTTCTTAGCCCAAAACTGACAGCCAGCACAAGGATTCATTACCTCTGGAATGACAAAAACGATGACCCCGGAAGAAATTTCATGGGGGCCGATGATACACAGGCAGGTCAAGCCTTTCATGCAAATTTCACCATGGCCTATGAAATTCTTGAAAAACGTCTCAGGCTAGGAATAAATGGATATTATCTTAAACAAATTACTGATACAGAGATGGATGGTCATGATATTTCCGATTCCAGGGAGCGGGTTCTGGGAATAGGTCCTGGATTGCTCTATCATTTTTCTCCAAATGACCACCTTTTTTTCAATACCTATTTTGAATCCCATGCTGAAAATCGCCCTGATGGAACCCGGTTCAATCTGCGCTGGGTCCATCATTTTTAAGGAAGGCAAAAATTCGGATTTGGTATCTATTTTTTAGTTTAGCAAGGGGAGTCGTGTAGGTGCTATTTATATGCGACTCCCTTGAAAAAAGTATAACAAAAAGTGCCGTCCTTTTCTGTTGTTCTAAACAGGTCCTTTATACCCTTTTTCCATGTCAATTCGTCAATAATTCCAGAACTAATCGCCTGGTTTCTAACTCCTTCAACCATGGAAATAAAGGTATTTTTTGTAAAACCTTCAACATATTCGGGTCTACTTGAGTCAACGTAAACCATCCTTGGAGAAACAGACGGGGCGTTAAAGGTTGCTTGAGTCAAAAGGGGAAACAGTTGTCTGCCAATTAGAGAATTGCCGCCAATCTGAGATTGAAGATCAATAAGACATTGTATTGTTTGCCATGCCTCCTTACTGTCCGGATGAAAATATGTTGATCCATGGTCGCCTTCAATTACTGTGATTGATCCCCCGGATTTTATCTTTGATTTTAGATATAATAATGCTTCTATGGGATTTTTTAGATGCTCCAATACAAAACAGACAAATATGTGGTCAAAATGACTATCAGGAAAGGGTAAATTAAAGATATCAGCCTTCTGGAAGGTGGCGTTATGATAACCCGTTGCTTCTAGGCGTGCTTTTGCTATCTGGAGATACTCGCTGGATATATCTACACAGGTAAAGTGTGTTTCAGGGCTGTTTTTTACCAGAGTGACTGTTTGAGCACCAACCCCACATCCAATTTCCAAAACCGATTCCCCTGCCGGATATTTTGTGTCACTGTGCAGTATTTCAGCCAATGTTTTGGATTGATCAACAAGCCTTTTAATTTCTCTTTGTGAATATCCATGCACATATTTATGAACAGCATCGTCCATTCCGGCCTCCTTTTTACATGAGCAATCAATAAATATATTGAACAAAATCCGGCTTTTTGCCTTTTTAAAAAAGCTACAGGAGTCAAGAAATCCATACATGAATATAGGAGGAAAATCAAGAAAGCGGCATTTTTGATCAGGCAATACATTTAATGATTCCGATGCAAAAGCGCAGTCTGCGACATTGCTTCAATTTTCAATTACACTCATTCCTGAAAAATTTTACGTCTTGCATTTCAGGAGTAATTATGTATGAGAATTTTTGCAGTAAAATCATTTAATAATAAGAGGACTTTATCGAATCTTATAATCCTGACTCCAGAATAAGGGTGGCAAAAAGAGTGACAAGGAGGGTGCATAGATTAAATATACAATGTAACGCTTAAACGGTTGACGTTATGTTCTAGTCTGATGCAAAAAAGTGATTTAAAAAAGATATTTTGAAGCGGAGGACTCTTACAATAAAAGATGGAAAACAGTCATTTATCAAAACTGCTTAAACAGCTTAAATCAGGGTACTTATTACCTGCTCTGTCACCAGCGGTCATGAAGCTGGTCGATCTGGCGTCAGATGAAAAATCTTCGTCTATGGATCTGGTAAGTCAAATCGAAAAGGACCCCCCCTTGGCTGCAAGGCTTTTAAGACTGGCAAACAGCGCATTCTTCAGCTTCAGGGAGCCGGTATCCACACTTAATCAGGCAGTTGTTAGGATCGGTTTCAACCGTTTACGAGTCATGGCCCTATCGATTTCATTAAGGGACACCTTTCCAATGGGTAAAATAGGTCCTCTCAATTATGAAAAATTCTGGACTATTTCACTATATCGTGCCCTTATCTCAAAATCACTCGCAGTTGCCTTTAAAAACAGCAATCCAGATGAGGCTTTTATCTCCGGCCTTCTGAAAGAAATCGGCCTTCTTATCTTTTTTGATATATTTATCAAGGGAAAGAATGAAGAGATCAGCCTTGATCTTGAATCAATTGAAGATCTCTTGGCCTGGGAAAAGGGCAAATATTCGCTAGATCATCGTCAAATTGGAGAGATTGCCCTAACGTACTGGAATTTTCCGGAAAATATTGTGGTATGTCAAAGAGCTGACAAGACGTCTGTAAAAAATGGGGAACAGGCAGCTCTGATAAAAATATGCGAACAGGCAGTAATACTATCTAAATTTATGTTTATGAAATCCTTTGAATTTGATTCGGTTTATAATGAAGTGGAAAATTCCACAGGCCTGACCAAGGACATGATAAATGAGATGCTAATATATGCCTATGAAAAGGTTGAAGAAATCGCAGTCGGCATTAGTGTGGAAGTAAACAAGGAAAAGGACCTGCTGGCAATATTGGAAAAGGCGAATCAGGCCTTGGTCAGAATCTCGGAAAAGATAACAACA
The DNA here is from genome assembly GCA_011042225.1 of Deltaproteobacteria bacterium. Classification (GTDB taxonomy): domain Bacteria; phylum Desulfobacterota; class Dissulfuribacteria; order Dissulfuribacterales; family UBA3076; genus UBA3076. Next base: position 3,291 of record DQXT01000129.1, read on the forward strand.
CAAGAAATATATTTGGAACGATGTGATTTACCTTCGCTTGCATCACTGGAACAGGGGGGGGAAGATATCAAACAAGTATTGTATGCCGTTGCCCATGAAATTCGTAATCCACTCCTGGCAGTAGGTGGTTTTGCCAAAAGACTATCTGATTCCCTTGATCCATCTTCAAAAGGCGGAAAGTATGTCCAGATGATACTGCGTGAGGCATCCAGGCTTGAAATGGTTCTTGCGGAAATGACTGACAGGAAAATCTTATAATATTATTCCCCTTAACTAAACTGTATATAGCGTCATGAAAGCAAGATATATAGTCGGAATCGATCTTGGAACAACCAACTCTGCCGTGGCCTACGTGGATCTCCATGATGCACGTCCAGGGTCCATTAATATACTCACTTTTAACATACCACAGCTTGTGAGCCAGGGACGAGTAGCTGAAAGACCTGCTTTGCCGTCATTTCTTTATCTGCCGGGAGAATATGATTTCCAGGCCGGGGCGACATCTCTTCCATGGGATCCTGAAAGGGCCTATGTAGTCGGCTCTTTCGCCAGAGATCATGGGGGACTTGTGCCCGGAAGGCTGGTTTCTTCAGGCAAGAGCTGGTTATGTCACGGCGGGGTGGACAGGGAGGCCCCTATTCTTCCGTGGGGCGCAGGGGATGAGATGGATAAGGTCTCACCTATTACCGCGTCGTCCCAATACCTCCAACATATCAGAGAGGCCTGGGATTATAACATGCCCGAGCCACTAGAAACTCAAATGGTGGTTTTGACTGTGCCGGCTTCCTTTGATGAAGTTGCGAGGGAACTTACTTTAAGAGCGGCAAAGGAGGCGGGTCTACCTGCTGTAACTTTATTAGAAGAGCCTTTGGCTGCCTTTTATGCGTGGCTTTCCTTTAATGAAGGGCAGTGGAATACTTTTTTACAACCGGGAGACCTCCTTCTGGTATGTGATGTCGGCGGTGGCACTACTGACTTTACCTTGATTTCCTGCGAAGGAGACCCTGATATCCCTAAGTTCGAAAGGGTGGCAGTCGGGGATCACCTCCTTTTAGGCGGGGATAATATGGATCTTTCCTTGGCAACCTTAGCAGAAAAGGCCATTGGGCAGGAATTGGATACCGCCCGCTGGAATACGCTGTATCATCAATGCAGACAGGCAAAGGAGACCCTTTTAAAAGACGGGGGGCCGGAAAAGGTCACACTCAGGCTGACAGGCCGCGGGCGCTCTCTTATTGGCGGCACGCTGACAACAGATCTTCGTTTGGATCAGGTTAACGATGTCATTGTTGAAGGTTTTTTCCCTGAAGTAGATCTAAAGGCAGGTGGTTTTCTGGAAAGGGGTGAAACCGGTCTCAGGGAGATGGGGCTTCCCTACGTAAGCGAACCAGCTGTAACCAGACATCTGGCCCGTTTTCTATTAAGACAGGGCGGAGGCCGGATGCCCACAGTAGTTCTATTTAACGGGGGTGCGCTTAAGCCGGGCCTAATACGAAATCGCCTGGAGGGAATATTGACATCCTGGTCCGGACACCCTGTCAGAGTTCTAGATAGCAGGTCCCTTGATCTTGCAATATCTTGGGGAGCCGCATATTACGGACTGGTTACCAAGGGCCTTGGGCTTCGTGTAGGCGGAGGTATGGCAAGGTCTTATTTCGTGGGTGTAGCCCTAGGCGTTGAGGACCGGGCCCCTATGGGAGTCTGCCTGGTAGAGAGGGGTACAGAAGAGGGAAAAGAGGTAGAGGTTTTAAAGACCTTCCGGGTCCAGACAAACAGACCGGTAAAGTTTTCTCTATACAGCTCCACCACTCGTAAGGGAGATAAGGTTGGAGATCTGGTGCCTGTGGATTCCGAAGACCTTATCGAGCTTCCACCACTACAGACTGTCTTACATTACGGCAAAAAAGGACGTGATGCACAGATCCCAATAAGATTGGGTGCAAAGGTAACCGCCATAGGGACACTGGAACTCTATTGCGAATCCCAGGAAAGCTCACACAGGTGGCGTCTGCAATTTCAACTCAGGGATTCAGAGATAAATGGGGCGGCAGATTCAGTCTCCAAGGTAGAAGGGGTGCTGGTGGCTCCGTCTAATGAACAGATGGAGCAAGGGCCCAAAGGGCTGTCCGAAGACGACCTTCATGCCCTGGAGAAGGCCAGAAAAGAGATCCGCAAGTGCTTTGTACCGGATAAGTCGCACAAGGCCATCGCGCCATCAGAACTCCCGGGACGTTTGACAGAATGCATGGGCATGGAGAAGGACCTGTGGTCACTTCCTATATTAAGGGCCCTGGCTGATTCATTATTGGATATAGAGGCTGGATATGCAATATCCCCGCAACACGAAGCCAGATGGTACAACTTGGCAGGTTTTTGTCTCCGCCCAGGGACCGGTGAAGCTACGGACCCTTGGCGAGTTAAGAAGATATGGCCTTTTTATTTTGATGGCCTGGTCTTTTCAAAAGAGACCGAGCCAAGGCTTCAGTGGTGGATCTTCTGGCGGCGGGTGGCGGCGGGTCTGAGCTCCGGGCAACAGACACAGATATTTTCCGCCATGTCAAGTGCCTTGTTGCCTGTACAATCCAAAAGGCGTAAGCGGGCCAAAGTGAAGCCGGTTAAAGTATCTCCGCAGGAGAGATGTGAGATGTGGCTTTTTGCCGCCAATCTCGAACGGCTGGAGACATCGAGCAAGATAGAACTCGGGAGGGAGATTATCTCAAATCTTGTTAAGAACCGGTGGTGGCAGGGTGCCTTATGGGCACTTTCTCGCATAGGATCAAGACAACCGCTTTATGGACCTGCCAATAAGGTAGTGCCTCCGGGAGAGATAGCATCCTGGCTGGAGGCCCTGAAAAAAATAGAAATGAAGCAACCCCGGAAGCTTATTAAAGCAGCAGTCTCCATGGCTAGGCTTACCGGAGACAGAACCAGGGATCTCCAGACTGCCTTCCGTGAAGAAATAATCACCTGGCTCCAGTTACTAGGGGCCGGTGAGAAAAAACTGGAACCACTGCGAAAAGCCATTCCTCTTGCAGGAAAAGAGAAAAACCATGCCTTCGGGGAGAGTCTGCCGGAGGGTCTTATCCTGGAACAGGTAGATGACAAGTGAGTGAGTAGCTATAAAATAAAGCCCTAAATGCTATTCGGTTAAATATTTATGGGATCGTTACTAGAAGATATACCAATCGAATTACCGGAAGAACTCTTCAATATAATATGTTCAACAGACAACATAATGATTGAGCGAATAGTGTCGCGAGGGCACTCTTCACCCAAAGGATTTTGGCACGATCAAAAACCCCTTTGTCTTGTCAGCGGTAATATGTGACATCTTCCCCGGGCCTCGGCCCTAAAGCTGTAAAACTCTTTACAGGGAAAGGCCCCGGCGCCAAAGCACTTAATTCAAAAAGATATCTCTCCAGTGCCATACAAGGTTAAAGTCCTGTTGGAAAGAAAGACCTTGACAAGAGGGCTCGGCATATCCTAAATGTATCCTGTTTTTTTAATAGTTGTATCCAGCTTCGTACAAAGGCGTAGGAAGCCGTTTTTATGGTATGGCTTTGACAAAGGCGTCTGGCCTCCCTTTTATAGGGGTGCTTGACGCCTTTTTTTGCGGTGGAAATTAGAATTCTGCTGAAACTCTATACCCAATTTATAGATAGGAGGTTTTTTATGTCATTCAGTAAACCGAATCGTAGCGCGGCCACGCTTACATCCACAAGGATAGCGCCGTCGCCAGGATCAGGACTCTGTGTAACTTGCCTTGATGGTTGCAAAGGAACTTGCGAGGTGGGCAGATCTGCCATTAAAGGAAAACAGGTCATTTATCCAACCCCTTTTGGTAGAATCACGGCCGGTTCTGAAAAAGATTACCCTGTCGATTTTTCCCATTTCAACATCCAGGGTACGGCTGTAGGCGCGGTTGGTATTGAAGCCGATTCCGATAAAGCTACATTTCCGGCTGCAGATACCACTACTGCTGTCGGTGCCGATGGTAGCATCAAGATGAATTTCCCTGTTTTCACCGGTGCGGTAGGTTCAACGGATATTGCACGCATTAATTGGGAAGACGTAGCTATAGGGGCGGCTATATCAGGTGTTTTGGTTGTTGCGGGTGAGAACATTTGTGGCATGGATAATGATGCTGAATTCAAAAATGGAAAAATTTCAAAGTCGCCCGAGATGGAACGTCGTATAAACGCCTTTAATCAGTGGTATGATGGCACTGGGGGTGTAATTGTTCAGGCGAATGTTGAAGATACCAGACTGGGCGTACCTGAATACGTTATAGAGAAACTGGGAATTAGGATTTTTGAGCTGAAATGGGGCCAGGGTGCCAAGGACATCGGTGGTGAAGTCAATGTGCATTCTCTTGAAAAGGCTTTAGAACTCAAAAAGAGAGGCTATATAGTATTGCCGGATCCTGCCAAAGAGACAAATCAGGAGACATTTAAGGCCGGTGGCTTCAAGGCATTTGAACGTCATTCACGCCTCGGGATGGTGGAAGAAGAGTCTTTTCATAATTCTGTTAATCACTTACGCTCTGTCGGCGCCAAATATGTGACACTCAAGACCGGCGCATATCGGCCGGCCGATCTTGCCCGGGCCATAAAATATTCTTCCGACGCGAAAATCGATCTCCTCACAATAGACGGAGCAGGGGGTGGGACCGGCATGAGTCCTTGGCGTATGATGAATGAATGGGGTATTCCGACAGTACAATTGGAATGCCTGGCTTATCAAATGTGCCAACGTCTGGCTGCCAAAGGAGCATATATCCCACCGATCGCCATTGCAGGTGGACTGTCTTTGGAAGACCATATTTTTAAAGCCCTTGCCCTTGGAGCGCCTTATGTCAAGGCCATCTGCCTGGGTAGGGCAATTTTTACCGCTTCTATGGTGGGAAAGACCCATGGAAAACTCTTGCGGGAAAAAATGCTGGAAGGAGAAAAAATAGAAGACAAGTATATGGGACTCTTTGCGGTCAGCGCTCAACTTATGGAAAGATTCGGAAAGGATTTCGGCAAGCTCCCAGCGGGCGCCATAGGCATGTATTCTTACATCGACAGGTTAAAACATGGCCTTCAGCAGTTTATGGCAGGTGCAAGGAAGTTCGCTCTCAGGTATATTGACCGTAATGACCTCATGGCCCTGACAAAAGAGGCTGCAGAGGTATCAGGGATTCCCCATGTCATGTATGCAGATGCAGATGAAGTAGATAGAATTTTAGGATAGCATTTTTTCGGATGCCCCGGAATTCTCAAAACCATACTACATAACATCATTAAAATCAGCATGTTGATTTAAAATAGATGTCGTGTAGTATGGTAATCATAAAATAAAAAAGTCGGAAGGAGCCTTCGGTCTATCCCGCCCGAGCTTTTCAATATCTTCATCTATGGGAAGGGGATATTCTCCATTGAAACATGCAAGGCAAAAACGCCGAGAGTCGCCGCCCGCAGCCTTCAGCATTGATTTAATGTCCAGGTAGTGCAATCCATCTAACTTGAGGAATTTGCGGATTTCCTCAACGGATTGCTTGGCAGCTATCAGCTCGCTGGTAGTAGGAAAATCAATGCCGTAGTAACAAGGGAAACGGGTAGGTGGACAACTAACGAGCAAGATTATCTCCTTTGCTCCAGCCTCCCTTATTGCGTTAATCCTTGTCCTGGTGGTGGTACCTCTTATGACCGAATCCTCAATTATTACCACTTTTTTGCCCTTTATAGCCTCTTTTGCAGGATTTAGCTTTATTCTCACACCAAAATCCCTCATGGACTGGCTGGGCTGAATAAATGTGCGGCCGACATAGTGATTTCTTATTACAGCAAGCTCAAGAGGGAGTTTGGCTGCCTGTGCATAGCCTACTGCGGCATAATTCCCGGAATCAGGGAAAGGCATTACCAGGTCCGCATCTATCGTGGTCTCATTTTTAAGAGCGGCTCCAAGGGTCTTGCGGAATTTATAGACATTCTGTCCGAAAATATTACTGTCAGGACGAGCAAAGTAGATAAATTCAAAGATGCAGTTTGCGCTTTTCTCTGACTCGACTCCCTGGAATGATCTAAGCCCGTTAACATCTATTATTACTACTTCACCGGGTGCCACGTCTCGAAGGTATTCAGCCTGAATGAGATCCAGTGCACATGTTTCAGAGGCCAGAACGTAAGCATTATTCAGTTTACCAATACACAAAGGACGAAAACCAAGAGGATCCCTAAACCCGATTAATTTTTTCTCAGTAGCCATAACAACCGAATAAGCCCCTTTAATAAGCCTCATGGTAGTTGATATCGCATCATCCAAACCCCGGCCCCGGGCCTTTGCCAAAAGGTGAACAATTATCTCGCTGTCCATGGTGGTTTGGAAAATAGAGCCATGTCTTTCAAGTTCTTTTCGGATATAACTGGCATTCACAAGGTTCCCATTGTGGGCCACGGCGAGGGTGCGCCCAGAATGGTGTACGGAAAAGGGCTGTGCATTCTGCAAAACTGAAGAACCGGGAGTGGAATAGCGCACATGTCCTATGGCTATATGCCCTTTAAGCTCCTTTAGCCTGGCCTCGTTGAACACCTCGCTTACAAGGCCCATAGATTTGTGCTCTTGAACTACTTTGCCGTCCGAGCTGAATATGCCAGCACTTTCCTGTCCCCTGTGTTGCAAGGCATAAAGGCCGAAATAAGTAAGCTTGGCTGCTTCTGGATGCCCAAATACCCCGAACACTCCGCATTCTTCACGCAGTGATCTTGATGGCAAAATTATCATAATGTTAATCCTTTATGCTTCTTGTAAGTGCATAATTAATACTAAGCGGAAAGACCTTGTCTTTTCTGTCAAAAACCTGAAATTTGTCTGAAGATGACTTTACTTTTAAATACTAGCCATGATATTCCTGAATTGTTTTAACGCCGAACTCGCCTTCAATCATTGATTTAATAGCCATTGACACGGCCCTGGCACCGGCAATTGTAGTACTATATGGAATATCAAATGCCACAGCCGCCCGCCGGATAGAACAGGACTCAGAAATTGTTTTCTTGTTGCTGGTGGTGTTTATGATTAGATCAATCTCCCTGTTCTTTATCATGTCCACAATATGGGGCCTTCCTTGCCTTACCTTATTGACTTGTCTGTTTGGAATCCGGTGATCTGAAAGAAAGGCTGAGGTACCACCGGTAGCCACAATCTTGAATCCGGAATCATGGAGCATGGCTGCAATATCCGGTAATGCCTTTTTGTCTTTGTCCTTGACACTGATGAACACTGTACCGGAAAGAGGCAATTTCTGCCCGACGGCCAATTGTGACTTGGCAAAGGCCAGGCCGAAAGAGCTGTCTATACCCATAACCTCGCCAGTGGATCTCATCTCGGGTCCAAGTATGGTATCCACATTGGGAAATCGGGCAAAAGGAAAGGCCGACTCTTTGCAACATATATATGAATGTGTAACATCTTGGACCAAACCAAGATCCTTCAGGCGTTTTCCCATAATGACCTTTGTGGCAAGTTTAACTAAAGGGACACCAGTAGCCTTGCTGACAAAGGGGACGGTCCTTGAGGCCCTTGGATTTACCTCCAGGACATAGACAATACCCTCCTTGACTGCATATTGGATGTTCATCAGCCCCTTTACATTAAGTTCCCTGGCAATTGTCTTGGTATGCCCTTTGATCTGTTCAAGAATTTTCCGGCTTAGAGAAATTGAGGGCAGCACGCAGGCACTATCACCGCTATGTATGCCCGCCTCTTCTATGTGTTCCATAATTCCGCCGATTATCGTATCCTCACCATCAGAGATGGCATCCACATCAATTTCCGTTGCATCTTCAAGAAATCTGTCAATCAGTATGGGCTTACCCGGAGATACCTTGACAGCGGTCTCCATGTAAACCTCCAGATCTTCCTTATCATAAACGATCTCCATGGCCCTGCCACCCAAGACAAAGGACGGCCGGACCAACACCGGATAGCCGATCTTTTCAGCTATCAGGATTGCCTCTTTTTTATCAACAGCGATCCCGTTTTCAGGCTGTTTTATGTCCAATTTTTTTAGCAGGCACTGAAAATGGTCCCTGTCCTCAGCCCTGTTTATGCTGTCCGGGCTGGTCCCAAGAATGGTGATCCCTGCTTCCTCAAGGGAGGCAGATATATTGAGAGGTGTCTGACCTCCAAACTGTGTTATAATCCCTTCGGGCTTCTCCTGTTCGACAATGTTCAATACATCTTCCCTGGTAAGTGGCTCAAAATATAATTTATCAGATATATCATAATCTGTGCTGACCGTCTCAGGGTTACTGTTTATTATAATGCTTTCTATACCCATTTCCTTGAGGGTAAATGAGGCATGGACACAGCAATAATCAAATTCAATTCCTTGTCCGATCCGATTGGGGCCACCGCCGAGGATCACCACCTTTCTTTTTTGGGAAAAACAGATCTCATTTTCCTGCTCATAGGTTGAATAGTAATAGGGTGTATAGGCCTCGAACTCGGCAGCACATGTATCCACCAGTTTATAGACCGGTTTTATCCCATTTGATATGCGTATCCGCCTTATAGCCAGTTCATCCACGTCAAATATATTCGCCAACAGCATATCGGAAAAACCATATTCCTTCACCTTTTTCAAGAACTCAATATCCCATTTGTCCGGGCCAAGCCCCTTTTGTGCCAGGTGACCCAATTGTTTTTCCATGTCGTGTATCTGCCTTATATGAAAGAGAAACCACGGATCAATACGGGTCAGTTTATAAATCCTTTCCAGGGTCATCCCCTGCTCCAGTGCCGCATAGATATGAAAGATCCGTTCAGAGTTGGGATTAATGAGCCCCTTTTCTATTTCATGGATCTTAAGACCTGACTCCCGGCTACGGGGTGTATCAGATCCCAGACAAAATTTCCCAATCTCCAGGGACCTGATGGCCTTTTGAAGGGCCTCCTTAAAGGTCCTCCCTATCGCCATGGTTTCACCTACAGACTTCATTGATGTTGTTAACATGTCTTCAGCGCCAGGGAATTTTTCAAAGGTCCAGCGAGGGATTTTGACTACACAGTAATCAAGAGTAGGCTCAAATGAGGCAAAGGTTTCACGGGTTATATCATTGCTAATTTCATCGAGACTATATCCAACGGCAAGCTTTGCAGCTATTTTGGCAATGGGAAAGCCCGTAGCCTTGGAGGCCAGGGCCGAACTCCTGGATACCCTCGGATTCATCTCGATTACAACCATCTCGCCATTTTCAGGATTAATTGCAAACTGGATATTGGAGCCGCCGGTTTCCACGCCTATTTCCCTGATAATGGCAACGGCTGCATCGCGCATGGCCTGATATTCTCTGTCTGTAAGGGTTTGCGCCGGGGCCACTGTAATGCTGTCCCCTGTATGAATACCCATAGGATCAAAATTTTCAATTGAGCAAATAATGACCACATTGTCTTTCAAGTCCCGCATGACTTCCAGTTCATATTCCTTCCATCCCAACAGGGATTCTTCCATAATGATCTCTGAAATCATGCTGGCATCCAGGCCTGTCTTGACAAGGTCTTCCATCTCCACCTGATTATAGGCCACGCCACTGCCGGCCCCTCCCAAGGTAAAACTTGCTCTGATAATCAGCGGATAACCGATTCTTTTTGCAACTTCTCTCGCCTGATCTATATCCTTTGCAATGCCGTTCTTGGGCACACGCAGCCCGATATGTCTCATGGCGTCACGGAACTGCTCCCGCTCTTCTGCCTTGCGAATAACCTGGATTGAGGCACCGATCATTTCCACTCCCAATTTTTCCAGGAGTTCTGTCTCTGCAATTTTCACCGCCGTGTTAAGCCCTGTCTGGCCACCAAGGGTCGGGAGAATGGCATGGGGGCGTTCGCGTTCAATTATTTTTGCTACAATCTCCGGTGTAATCGGTTCAATATAGGTTCGAGCGGCCGTCTCAGGATCTGTCATGATCGTAGCGGGATTACTGTTTACAAGCACGACCTCGTAGCCTTCTTCCATCAAGGCCTTACATGCCTGTGTCCCGGAATAATCAAACTCGCACGCCTGCCCTATTATGATGGGACCCGAGCCGATAATCAGAATCTTATTTATATCTTTACGCTTTGGCATAATATGAGGGATTGCGCCTTGCGAGCTATAGAAATAGCCGGTATGAAGCAGGGCCTAACAAAAGAGATAGAGAAATTGTGACCGAAAAGCAATATATAACCAATCAATATTATTCCGCAATCATGGCCCGCATTCGGTCCGAGGCATTCTGCGCATGATCAGCGATGTCCCCTATATGTTCTACTAGTCTGACCAGATGATATACTATCAAAGCATCTTTGATGGTGGCGAAGATCTTGAATTTCAATTCCCTTTCCAGATGATCGGCCTCTCTTTCATGTTGACGGATATCCCGTATAAGGCCTTTCATCTTTTTCCTTTGTTCTTTGGATCTGCTCTTGAAATAATCGATGGCCAAGGCTACCAGTTCAGGTAACTTTTCGATAGGTTGGGTTACTGCTTCGACCAAGTGATGGATCTCGACAGCCAACTCCGACGGAATGCCCTCGGGCCGAAAAGACAACCAGAACAAGGCCTCTTCCACTTCATCCAAGACCTTGTCCTGCTCCCTGAGATATTGAAAAAACTGGAACTTGTCCACGGGCATGAGGATACCTCTGGGTAAATGGTTACGGATATTGCGTTTGATATCATCGGCCTCGCTTTCTAACTGTGCTACTTGTTCCGTCAGGAGATCAAAGCGTTTGCATTCCTGGCCCATATGGCAGATAACGGCCTCTCTGAGAAGGTGCGCACACTCTTTGACCTTGTCCGCGTGCTTCCCCAAATCTTCAAAAGGAGATTTATAGAACAACGAGCTTATCAATAGGCGCATAAAACAATCCTCCTGCCGTTAACTATTTTACAATTTTTTAATAATAAACTCATAACAAAATTAGTGTGAGCACCTTGTACATAATCATGGCCAAAAACATGGTAAAAGGTAGAGTCACGATCCATGAAAAGGCGATGTTCTTTAAAATACGCAGATCGAGTGCCCCCATACCTCTCATGATACCTACGCCCACAACCGATCCTACCAGCACATGGGTGGTTGAAACCGGTAAACCAAGCCGTGAACATATAAGAATGGTAGTGGCTGCTCCGAATTGGGCACAAAATCCACGGATCGGGGTGATTTCCGTAATGTTTTTCCCAATGGTCTCAAGAACACGGGTACCAAATATATAAAGGCCTCCGCCTACAGCAATACCGCCTATAAAAAGCATCCAGAATGGCACTTCCACTTGTAAGGCTACAGATTTGGTCTTGACTACTGAAAAGATAGCTGCAAGCGGACCGACGGCATTAGCCACGTCATTGGCTCCATGGGCAAAGGCGATGTAGCAGGCCGTAAGTATTTGAAGCTGAGCAAAAAGGCATTCAGCAGGCGAAAACCCTTGGGGATTAGGTCCTATTTCACACTTGACATGTATTTGCCAGCGCACCCACTTCCGGCCGAATAAGGCCACCAGGGCCGCACAGGGAATAGTGAGCAATACTGTATAGAAAAAACCCGGCTCCAGATTAAGATTCTTCAGACCCTTAAATATAAAGGAAAGAATAAGCACCAAGACCACTAAAAAGATTAAGAACGGCGCATAGTGGACCGCTGCTGCGTATGGATCCCTGTCGGCCATGACCTTTTTTTCAAGAAAATAATAGATGCCTCCGGAAAAGAGGGCACCTGCAACCGGAGAAATGATCCAGCTGGCGGCAATTCCAGTAATCTTGTGCCAACTGACAGCACCTGCTCCCACACTTATTATTCCAAAGCCGACTACAGCGCCTACAATGGCATGAGTGGTGGAGACGGGCAGGCCGAAAAACGTAGCCAGATGTACACAGAGACCGGCGACGATCAATGCGACAAACATTCCAATCATCAATTTGTCGGGCACCTCCACTAAAAACATCGGGTCAATGATTCCTTTACTGATAGTGCTGGTCACATACCCGCCTGCAAGTGAAGCCCCGAGTACATTGGCGATAATTGATATTATTACCGCCTGCTTCAGGTTCAGCGCCCTGGAGCCAACTGCGGTACCCATGGCATTGGCAAGGTCATTGGCACCAATATTAGCTGCCATATAAAGACCAATAAGTGAAGCAATTGAGAGGATGATGACATCAATGTTCATATTTTATATTGTAACCGTTCACGGAAGGCTTAAATTAGAAAATAGAAATTGGAAATTTGGCCATATCTGATAGCTCTTTTGTCAAATTACACACATAAAATTTGTAAGCTCGTTTCACCTCTCCCGAATTTCTACTTTCTAATTTCAAGTTTCTTATATCCTTTCATCATCTCTATAAATCTGTCAAACAGGTAGGTTGCATCATGTGGGCCGGGAGATGCCTCCGGATGATACTGAACTGAGAACAGGGGTGTTTTTTTATGTATTATCCCTTCCACGGCCATGTCATTTAAATTGATATGACTAAGTTCAACTGCAGGATCTTTAAGGGATTCCATATCCAAACAAAAGCCGTGATTCTGGGAGGTGATTTCTACCTTGCCGGTGGCCAGGTCCTTTACAGGTTGATTGGCCCCGCGATGCCCGAACTTTAACTTGAATGTCTTGCCTCCAAGTGCCAACCCAACCAACTGATGACCAAGGCAGATACCGAAAATCGGCCGCTTGCCTATTTGATCCCTGATAGTATTTATTGCATAAGTAACAGCAGCGGGATCTCCCGGTCCGTTGCTCAGAAAGAGTCCGTCAGGCTCGAGTCTGTCTATGTCCTTGCTGTCAAAACATGCAGGCACAAGAAGGATTGTGCATCCCTTCTTTTCCAGACATCGAAGTATATTAAACTTTACCCCGAAATCCATAGCTGCAACACGCCACGAGCCGTGCCTCTCGGGCCACTGAAATTGATCGGGATCCATACCGGAATTCTGAAATCGTCCGTCTTGCCACAACATGGGTTCTTTGCAGGTTACCTCCCTAACAAGATCGCTGCCGACCATATCAGGGGACTGCCGTGCCTTTTCAATCAGAGAATCCGGCTCCAGGTCCTCTGTTGAAAGGGCAGCCTTCATGGCACCCTTAAGTCTGATATGTCCGGTCAGGGCACGGGTGTCGATACCCTCAATTCCCGGTATGTTACTCGCCCTCAGATAATCGGCAAGGCTTCCCTGAGATCTCCAGTTACTGGGATATTCCTGGTATTCTTTTACCAGCAGGGCCTTTATATGTATCCTGTCGGATTCGACATCTTCGTTATTGACTCCGTAGTTGCCGATAAGGGGATAGGTCATGGTTACCATCTGCCCGCAATAGGAGGGATCAGTTAGTATCTCTTGGTAACCGTACATGCTGGTGTTAAAAACCACCTCGCCTGCCGTCTCATAACGGCCAGTAAAGGAACGACCCATGAATACCATTCCATCTGCCAAGGCCAATAAGGCTTTCATTTGTTCACCAGCAACTCGCTATGCCTGTTCGAGATGCAGAAAGTTTAAGTAAAAAACTGCCATTCCTGTATCCTCGGTGACTCTATAATAAAAAAATAATTTAATCTACCAGGTGTTTCGGACCTTTATGCCACGGGAATTTAGTTCATCTTTGATCTGTCTGATGGTATAGGTTTCATAGTGAATAATTGATGCTATCAGAGCGGCATCTGCCTTAGCATACTTCAATACATCATATATATGATTTATGTTTCCCGCACCACCAGAGGCAATTACCGGAATATTCACATTTTCTGAAATAAGTGAGGTCAGTGCGGTTTCATAACCCTGTTGCGCACCATCAGCATCGATGGAATTCAGGCATATTTCACCTGCCCCCAAGTCCTCTGCTCTTTGGGCCCACGCAAGGGCATCAATGCCTGTATACGTCCTGCCGCCATGGGTGACGATTTCATAACCCGATGGAGTTCTCTCTGTATACGCCACCTTTTTAACGTCCATCCCAAGGACAATACATTGGCTCCCAAAGACCTTGGCCCCCTCTGAAATGATCTCAGGGTCATTTACTGCGGCTGTATTTACACTCACTTTTTCCGCTCCGGCCAAAAGCACAGCGCGCATATCCTCAACGGTCCTGATTCCCCCACCCACACAAAAGGGTATGAAAATTTCTTCAGCTACACGACGAACAACATCTATCATAATCTCCCGCTGCTCACTGGAAGCAGTTATATCATAAAAGACTATCTCGTCCGCTCCCTCTTCATAATAGAACCTAGCCATTTCCACCGGGACGCCGATATCCACATTCTCTTTAAATTTTATACCTTTTGTTGTCTTCCCGTCTCTCACATCAAGACAGGGTATGATCCTCTTACTCAACATAATGGCCGTTCCACATACAGAAGTTTTTGAGGATTTTCAGGCCGGGGATTCCGCTCTTTTCAGGATGAAACTGCATGGCGATCAGGTTTTTACAGCCGATAATTGACGGAAACTCTATCCCGTAACCAGTGGTCCCGATGAGGCATTTATCCGAGGCAGGCACTGGATAATAAGAATGGACAAAATAGAATTCATCAGCCGGTTTAATCCCTTCCAGTACAGGATGTCCTTTGACTAAATGAACGCTGTTCCATCCCATATGTGGTATTTTAAAGCGCTCGTTTTCCTCGGGAAAAAGGGGAGAGGGAAACAGCTTAACCTCTCCGCTGATCAATCCCAAACACCGCGCACTGTTCTCTTCGCTTTTATCCAGTATGATCTGCGCACCCAGACATATTCCCAGGATAGGTTTGCCGTTCTCAAAACCCTGCTTTAAGGCTTTATCCAGACCAAGATGTCTCAGGTCAGCGATTGCCTGACCGGCTGCCCCTACTCCTGGAAAGATGATCCTTTGAGAGTTTAGTATTTCTTCATTGTTGTGAGTTATGCAACAGGAAAATCCCAGCTTTTTAAGGGCACGTTCCACACTCTTCAGGTTTCCGGCTTTGTAATCAATGATTGCAATCAATTTATCTATATATATCTCAGAGATTCCGCTCAAAATGCTTCAAATGCAAGGCGCAAGATTTCCGGGGAATGGGGCGTACTTAGGGTGCCTCGCAATGACGAGAAAATCGAAGCAACGCAGCAGATGGAGTATTTTCAGCGGAATCATCAAATATTTTCCTCCATCTCCCATACTCCACAGGGACAAACAGCTACGCAGAAGCCGCACCCTATGCACTTGTCTTCAATAACCGTATATTCAAATTCTCCTTTTGGCCCCTCTGTCCTCTCGATTGCCCCATGATAACAGGTATTCTCACACATGTGGCAATCCCTGCAAGCGCCACATGAGGCACAGCGTTGGGCCTCCTGCTCTACGACAAAATCCTCACCACGGGAGACCTCATAATAGGCGAGATTAATACGGTCATAGGGGATGGCAAGTCGCTTTTCCGGCTGATAATCTGTTTGCATCATTAAGGCATGTATTGTCTCTGCTGCCCGGCGTCCTGCACCGATGGCATTAGTGATAAGTCCGGGCCGGGTGACATCACCAACGGCAAAGACCTTTAAATCCGATGTTTGGCCCAGCTCGTCCACTACGATAAAGCCTCGCTCGGTGTGGATTTCGCGAGGGAGGAAATTCAGAACGGGAACCTCTCCGATGGAGATAATGACTGTATCGGCATGAAGAGATGTGCCGTCCCTGAAATAGATCCTATGTTCCGCCTTATCATAGCGCTCTGTTATTTTAGGATAGATGATTCTGGTCCCCTTTGCCTTTGCCGACTCTTGTTCTTTTCCGAAGCTGGCTGGAGCTTGGATGTCCACTGCCGTGACCGAGGCCGCTCCGCATTCGTAGGCATCACAGGCGATGTCCATGCCCACATTTCCAGCACCGATAATGACCACATTCTGGTCCTTGAGATCCGGCCTTTTGCCCAAGTTAACAGCCTTTAAAAATTCAATACCGGCCATGACATCTTCATTTCCAGGGAAAGGAATAATGCGAGGCTGATGAGCACCGCAGGCGACAATGACGATTTCATGATCCTGGTATATCTTATAAAATGCATTAAGATCAATCCGCTTCCCAAGATATACATGAATTCCGATCTCGTTGAAACGGGATATCTCCTTTTCCATCACCTCATGAGGCAGCCGCTCTCTGGGAATACAGAGTTCCATTTTGCCCCCGAGACGTTCTGCCGCCTCGTATAGATCAACTTCATGCCCCTTAAGGGCCAATTGCCAGGCCGCAGACATGCCTCCAGGCCCTCCGCCGATGACTCCCACTTTGCGGCCGGTACGGGGAGCAGGTTTGGGTGCAGGAACATCCATACTCATTCTGCCCATAGCGGCAATATCAAGGGGTCTGTCAAATTGTGCACGTGTACAGGCCTGCATGCAGAAATTTGGACAGACCTGACCGCAGACTGTTGCCGGAAACGGACTATAATTCAAAACGAGTGCAAGGGCTTCTTCCAGTCGTCCTTCCCTGATAAGAGCCGCCCGTTTATTTGAGGGTATACCCGAAGGACATGCCGCCACGCAGGGGGGCAGATATTTCTCGTTGTTCCAGACAGGTTTGAGCCGGCGATCTGCACCGGTCGTGATATAGGGAAGTACCGTCTGCGGGTGCTCGATGTATTCCCCAAAGATACCTCCCCGGCCCACATCTTTTTCCCAGACCTGATTGCGAAACTCACTGAGCAACATCTTGGGCCCCAATCGCGCCATGCGTTCTGCAGGAGTATGGGCGATTAGCTTTTTCCAATGCGATGGGTCCTGGGTCAAAAGATCGTAGTATTCAGTCCTGTCTATTGCCTCCAGGTACGGTTTTATGTTTTCAGTAAGCCATTCCCGGTCTTTTGCGGTCAGATTCACAAGTTTGACATCTTTGGAGCTGTATCCCTTAATGGGACCCCGGAAGTAGATGGTACCACCCACCATGCCCACGCAGGGCCGGTAGCCCAGAACATTTTCAGGGTTTCGGGGATCAACGCCGCAGATTACTGCGATGCCTCCCGCTTTGAACTCGGCAAAGGAATCCCCTACATCCCTGAAATACCAGGACTGGAGGGGTCCAAAACGGGGATTCCGTTTGGTCATGGTTTCACAGCGGGCGCCGCCACCACCCTGCACATACAGAATTCCCTGTGCCCCGGCATTATGGGCACCATTGGTCACATCTCCCAGCACCGTGATCCTGGCACCGCAGTTGAGCCAGCCTACATCGTCCGAACTGCTGCCCTCAACCACAATCTCCGTCCCGGACATGCCCATGCTGCCCAGGCGCTGCCCCACCGGCCCTCGAACAGTTATAAAGACCTTGTCATTTCTGGACCAGATCCGGCCGCCAATGCCATGTTGCCCCTGAGCCTGAATGACCAGTCGGCGGACTCCATCAGTAACGGCCTGCTGTATCTGTTCTTCCAATTCCTTAGATGAGATACGGCGGCCTTTGGGATCGCTGTTAATTGTCAGTACTTCAGATATCATATTTGATAGTCATAGACGTTGAATATGGAATTTCAGTTTCTGACCCGGAAACGAAAAATTTCCCCCATAGGAGCAACGTAGCCATAGGACAAAAGACGGGTTTTGCAAGTGGCTCTTCAGCAGGCATAATCAATCTGTAGCCTCTCCGCTATAGCTTTGTCTCCAACACTGAGACCGTCCGACATGCCGATTGGCAACTGAGTACTACGACCCATAGGGGCAAAGATCTTTTTCAGTTC
>DQXT01000150.1 GCA_011042225.1 Deltaproteobacteria bacterium
CACTACGCCATTTTTATTCGTGTACATTCGTGTCAATTCGTGGCTAAGTTGCAGTGGGTAGTGGGATGCCCTTGACTCCTTGCAATTCAAATATTTTTAGCCACGAATAATCACGAATTTACACGAATATACGAAAATTATTCTATTTAACAAATCTTTCATATTCAAGCCTTTGTTTTCCAAAATTAATAAGAATTGCTAACCGCTTGCCCGTTGCTTTCAAATAGTTAAGTGTCTGAGCTCTATGAGCATCTGTAATCTTTTCAATAGCCTTAAGTTCTAAAATGATTTTGTCCTCAACTAAAATATCTGCATAATAGTCTCCCACTACTTCACACCATCAAAATAAACTGTGATCGGTGCTTGTTGTATTTGCAGGAATACTCTCTCGTCGCAACAACACCATCATGGCATTTTCGTAGACCTTTTCCAAAAATCCGTAACCAAGTTTACTATGTACTTCCATTGCTAAACCAATAATTTTGTACGCTATATCTTTATACAGAATTTTTTCTTTATTCGAGTACATTTGTGTCAATTCGCGGCTAAGTTGCAGTGGTAGTGGATCTTTGACTCCTCTAATTGGTGAATGGTCGATAGCAATCTGGAGGCCGGAGCCTCTTCAACTGTATAAGATTCATAGACAATCCTTCTCAAATCCTCTACGTTGAGCCACGTGTCATTGGTATTACTGGTGTATACAAAACCCTCTGGTAGCCTTTGGCCGGTTTTATAATTTTGCCTTTCCCACCACGAAAGGTTGGGCATAATGACATATATGCCGTTATATGCCACCGTGTTTCTTCCATCCTCTTCTGTGATAAGAACCTCATGGATTTTCTCGCCCGGTCTTATCCCGATAATCTCAATTTCACATTCGGGCGCTATGGCTTTGGCTAGGTCTGTGACCTTCATACTTGGGATTTTGGGAACAAATATTTCTCCCCCTTGCATGAGGCAAAACGCGTTGGTCACCAGATAAACCGCCTGATCGAGGGTAAGCCAGAATCTCGTCATTCGTTCATCTGTTATGGTTATCCTTCCATTTTTCTTTTGTTGCATGAACAAGGGAATTACGCTTCCTCGGCTTCCGATGACATTGCCATAACGCACACAGCTAAATCGCGTCCTTTTTTGTCCTGCATAGGAATTACCATGAATAAATATTTTATCAGAACAAAGCTTTGTAGCGCCGTAAAGATTAACCGGATTGACAGCTTTGTCGGTACTTAAGGCGACCACCTTTTTAACTCCAATGTCAATGGCTGCATCAATAATATTCTGTGCACCGTAAATGTTGGTTTTCACAGCTTCCAATGGATTATATTCGCACGCCGGAACCTGTTTCAAGGCTGCTGCATGAACAACAATATCCACACCTTCCATAGCCCTTTTCAGACGCTCAACGTCTCGTACATCCCCGATGAAATACCTCAATTTTTCTTCGCCGAATTTCTGCCGCATTTCATGTTGCTTCAATTCGTCGCGACTGTAAATTCTTATGACTTTGGGGTGATATTTTTCGAGCATTATCTTGCAGAAATATTTGCCAAAGGAGCCGGTTCCACCGGTTATAAGAATCGATTGTTTTGTCCAGTCTATCTTGCCTACATCCACATTTCCCTGTTTAAGAATAATCCTAGCTTGATCAATGGTTCTTTTTTTATGGTGAAGCAGATTTTTGATCTTCTGTAGATTGTTTATATCCTGCTCAGAATATCTTCTTTGTCCGCCATTGGTCCTTTTGGGGTTTACAAGTTGAGGAAATTCCTTCTCCCAATATCGAATGGTCGATCGAGGAACTTCTAATTTCTCGCCAACTTTTTGAATTCTGTATAACACAGCGTTCTCCGTTTTCAGTTGGACATTCGTCAATGATACTTGGCTGTTGAGTAATATTTCTTTTTTCGGCGAGGAACAAACAAAACTTTAATTTAACTTTCAGGTATACTTTAATGATGATCTGGATCTAATGGACACTCATTCCTGCGAAGTAAATCAGGAAAGCCAACCCGGAGCCAAGCTGTATGGCGTTCGGACTTAGTGGGTCTTTGATTCCCTTGGCGAGAAAATAGTGGAATCCGGTGCGACGGCCTGCCGCCTCTGGCGGATTGACGGCTATATCCATGAGAATGCCTGAGACTTCGGTCAGAACACGGGTGGATGGTAAAGAAATCAAAGTTTGCAAAAAAAGAAAAAAATATGACTATTACCCTACCCGACCTTGAAAAGCGATTTCTTATAATTCAGAAACAGTCTGCAGAACAGGTTTCCCCGTAGAAGCTGATTTGACGGCTTCCGGCTTAATCTTAAATCGTTCCTGAATACGTTTTGCAGAGATGATTCTGCCCTTACGAGATGAGGGGGTTAAAAAGGATTTCAGCTTCATTTCAAGTACCCTGGGGTTCAATTCGCTTTCAATGGCACTTACCCCTTCAAGGATGATTTTCTGGAGGAGCAATTCGTGATCTGTCCTTTCGCGCATATGGACTGCAAAGGGAAGAAAAAATAGATTTGCGAACACTACCCCGTATAGAGTGGAGGTAAGGGCAATCGGTATCGTGGTAATGATTATTGAGACGTCACCCGAGCCGGCGAGCATGCCGATGAGTCCTACTACGCTGCCGACGAGTCCGAAAGAAGGACATATCTCTGCAAGCGTTCTGAGAACACGTTCGGATTCCTCTCTTCGCATTTTGAAAAAGTACATTTCCGTATTCAGAATCTCCGTGATCTGGGCCTTTGTGTAGCCGTCTACCAGAAATCCGAGTGCCCGCCTCATGAAAATGACAGACGTTTCATTTTCATCCTCCTGCAGGGAAAGGATACCCTTGAGCCTACTCTTTACTGAAAGGTCTACGAGGATTTCCACGATCTCTTCAGGGGCCTTCATCCTGGTTCGATAGGAAGCAAGCAAGACTCTGAAGACAATGGAGAGGCGTTCTGTACGAAAACTGAGAAAGGCCGCTCCAAATGTGCCGCCCAGCACAATGAAAAGCGCGGCAATATTAAAATAGAGTCCTATATTGCCATTAACGGCGAATCCAGATGCAATAAGGAGGGTACAGATACCCAGTCCGATAACCGTTCTTTGTTCCATCTTCTTTCTACTCCTCACTTATAATATGGAACTATAGATTCCTGATGTGCTCGGAACAGCATAAGGCCTTTCTTTGGTCATAATGATTTCGACACGCCTGTTTGCCGCACGGCTTTCCGGACCATGATTTGCTTTAATGGGTTGGTAGAAGGCGTGTCCGCTGACGAAAAATTTTTCTGCAGGGATACACATATCTTCGATGAGAAATCGTGCAACCGTGCAGGCGCGCATGGTTGATAGCTCCCAGTTAGAAGGAAACTGTTCCGTATGAATAGGCAGGTCATCAGTGTGCCCTGCCAGATTCACCATATAAGGCGTACTTCGGAGAATGCCGGCGATTTTTTGAAGAGACGCTTTGGCCTCTTCTTTGAGTTCCGCCTTACCCGTATCGAATAAGAAATCGCCCCTGAGAATAATTCGTACCGCTTTGTCCCGGACCAGGTCTACAGAGGCGAATGGATGCAATTCTTCCATATCCAGTGTTTCCCTGCTCATATCATATACTTTTTGCATTGCATTTTCCCCTGGCTCCCACTGTGTCTTGTCGATAGCTAATGGAAAAGTTGTCGCAGGATCGGCTTGCCCTGAAATGATTTCATCTGGTTGCGAGTCTTTGGAAGAGGCATGGCAGGCGTACATTACGGCAAAAAGGATAAACATCATCATCATGAGATCAGACCAGGGGACAGACCAGTGGAGTGTTTTGGTCGTTTTCCTTCCAAACAGAAAATTGTTACTGCCACTGCTCGAGAGGCCTGCGAAGGCGGAGCCTGCCGCCAAATCCAATTCATCGGTTAGAGGGGAAAAGTGGGGTTTGGGCGTCTTCGGGCCCGCACCTTTTTCACTGGAGAAGGCAATGTCGTCCAATTCTTTCGTAACCTTCCATGTCTTCCCGGCCTGATTCATCCCTGTCTCCTTCATTTCGGCAGTTTCTGCATATCGTTAAGTTGTAAGCCAAATTCATGCCAACAGATAAAAATTTTATAAGCAACTGAAAATTAAAAAAATATTAGGGATTGTGGCCGAGAGTACCTATGGAGAAGGAAATATTTTCCGGGTATTACTTCTGCTCTTAGAAGTGTTATATTAAATACTTTGTTATTAAAAAGCGATCAAGGATGACCTGAAACCGTAATGTTTTTTAACGGGCTGATATGCGGAATACATCGTCATTTCTTGACCCGTTTCGGCACTCAACGTATAGTCTCTATATGTCAGGAAAACGCAAAAAAAGGTCCACTCGTAAACATGGGAACCTCCCCCGTCTTTCCCCTGAATTTATTTTGATGGTAATGCGCAATGCAGGGCGCCCCCTTTATCTGCGAGAGATAATACACTTATCTCACCTCAGGCCGGAAGAAAGGGATAAGGCAAGGGCCATAGTGGCCGGCCTTGTTCGTGAAGGCAAATTAGTCCTGCTTAAGGGCAACAGGTATGGTATCTCCGACCTTATGAAACTGGTTACCGGAAGATTGTCGGTCCACCCGGATGGTTTTGGTTTTGTGCAACCAGAGACGGGGAAAGGCGACGACGTGTTCATCCCCGCGCGCGGTCTCAAAAGCGCTGTTCATGGTGATCGTGTAGTGGCAAGGGTGGAGAAGACCAGTGAAAAGGGTATTGAAGGTTCCATATTAAGAGTGCTTGAACGGGGAAGTGATCGTGTAGTAGGGACATTCAGGCAAGGTAAAGGCGTATCAACCGTGCTTCCTGAAGATAACAGGCTGCTCTATGAAATAATAGTTCCTGGTCGACATAAAATGAATGCCCGGAACGGCCAGGTGGTGTTGGCGGAGATTGAACGCTTTCCTTCAGAGGGCAGGAATCCTGAGGGACGGGTTGTGGAAGTACTTGGAGATCCAGACGACATGGGTGTTCAGACTAACATAGTTATACATAAGCACGGTCTTCCCCACATCTTTCCACCTGACGTCATTGCTCAGGCGGAGGCATTACCCAGGGCCGTTATTCAGGAAGATATCCAGGGCCGCAAGGATATCCGTGAACTACCGCTAGTAACAATAGACGGGGAGCAGGCAAGGGACTTTGATGACGCCGTATTTGTAAAGAAGACCCGTTCAGGCTTTGTTCTTACTGTAGCCATTGCCGATGTAAGTCATTATGTGACTGACAATAGCCCCATCGATCAGACAGGCATTGAGCGAGGCACAAGTGTCTATTTCCCCAATGCCGTACTGCCCATGCTTCCCGAGACACTGTCCAACCACCTGTGTAGCCTGATTCCCAAGGAAGACCGTTTGGCGGTCGTAGTCAATATTTCTTTTGACAGGGATGCAAATGTCAGGCGCACCGGCTTTTTCAAGGCCGTTATCAAGAGCCATTGCAGGTTTACTTATAGAGAAGTGCGTTGCATACTTGCCAACAAAGACAGGGATCTGATTGCCAAAAACAGAAAACATGTTAAGCACTTAAAATGGATGGCAGAGCTGGCGGAGGCCCTTAGCGCAAGACGCCGCCAGAGAGGTAGTATTGACTTTGATCTTCCAGAACCTGAAATGATCCTGGGAATCAGGGGGAACCTGGAAGAAATCGTCCGGAGGGAAAGAAGCATAGCCCATCGTATCATCGAAGAATTCATGATAGCTGCAAACGAGGCGGTCGCCCTCTTTTTAACCAGAAGAGGCATACCTGCATTGTACCGTGTCCATGAGTTACCGGCACTGGATAAAGTAAAGGAGCTTGTGGGTTTTGCCCGGATTCTGGGAATGAATATAAAAGTGCCGGAAGAGATAAGCCCGAAATGGTGTCAGAGAGTGCTTCAAGAGGCATCAGGCAAGCCCTGTGAGTATATAATAAACACCGTACTGCTAAGGACCATGAGACAGGCGGTATATTCATCCCAAGATATCGGTCACTTCGGCCTGGCTTCACCTACTTATTTGCACTTCACGTCGCCGATTCGCCGTTACCCTGACTTGATAGTCCACAGGATCTTGAAAGCTAATATTAAGCGCACAAGGAAACGCCCTGTTTATAATGGAGAACAGTTGGAGACCCTGGGACAGCACTGTTCGGTTCGGGAGAGGGGGGCCATGGAGGCGGAAAGAGAAATGTTTGACCGGCTTAAGGTCCGTTTCATGGCAGACAAAATCGGTGAAGTGTATGAAGGTATAATATCCGGGGTGATCTCCTTTGGTTTTTTTGTTGAACTTAAGGATATGTTTATATCCGGAGCCGTTCGCCTGGTAGATATAGTGGATGACTATTATGTGCTTGATCAGGACAAACAGCGCCTTGTGGGACAAAGGACACACAGGATCTTTCGTTTAGGACAAATGGTGAAGGTCAGGGTTAAGGCAGTCAATATCGCCCGGATGCAAATAAATTTTGAAATTGTTTAACCTGCACTGGTTCAGAGTTCACTGAATCCGAAATAATAGGGTGTGACGATAGAACGATCTGAAATACTAAAACGCGCAGAGCGACTCAGGGAAGAGATCAACTACCATAATTTCCTCTATTATGTCCTTGATCAGCCGATCATTAGTGATGCTGACTATGATGCCCTGATGCGCGAACTCAAGGAAATAGAAAACAAATATCCTGAGACCGTAACTCCTGATTCACCAACGCAGCGAATCGGTGCGCCACCTTCAGAAAAATTTGCCGGTATCCCTCACAGTATCCCTATGCTGAGCCTGGATGATGCCTTTAGCCAGGAAGAGGTGCTGGAATTTGACCAGCGGGGGAGGAGGTTGCTTCAGACCGACGAAGAGCTTGAATACATCGTTGAACCTAAGATAGACGGCCTTGCTGTAGAGCTGGTTTATGAAAACGGCACGTTTGTTCTTGGATCAACCCGTGGAGACGGCTACACAGGAGAAGATGTGACCGCGAACCTGAGGACCATCCGGTCCATACCTCTCAGGCTTATGGACAGGTATCTTTCGTTGCCTGGTCGCCTTGAGGTGCGGGGCGAGGTATTTATTAACAAAGATTCATTTAAACTTCTTAATAGAAGACGCATGGAAGAAGGAGAGCCCTTTTTCGCCAATCCCAGGAACGCCGCAGCCGGCTCCTTGCGCCAATTAGATCCGAACATCACCGCTGGACGTTTACTGGATATTTTTTGTTACGGGATCGGGGCGGTGAGGGACTTCGATTTTGGAACTCAATGGCAGGCACTTTTGTCTTTAAAGAAATGGGGCCTACGGGTCAACCCTATGGTGGAAAAGCTGAGAGGCATTCATGGAGCAATACAATATCACCAGCGCATAAATAGAAAGAGGGAAGAGCTTGATTATGAAATCGACGGAATAGTCATCAAAGTCAATGACATTGAACTCCAGAGACGCCTTGGGATAAAGGCGAAGAGTCCACGTTGGGCATTGGCTTATAAATTTGAGGCAGCCCAGGCCGTAACCAGAATTATCGCAATTCAACTCAGCGTGGGACGTACCGGCGCCGTTACCCCTGTGGCGATTATGGAACCTGTAAAGGTGGGTGGAGTTGTTGTAAGTCGTGCAACTCTTCATAACGAAGATGAAATTCGCCGCAAGGATGTCAGGATAGGCGATTGGATTATTATTCGAAGAGCAGGTGACGTCATCCCTGAGGTGATAAGACCACTACCGGAAAGAAGGAGCGGAGAAGAACAGGTATTTGTTATGCCGACTACCTGCCCGGTATGCGGTTCCAGGCTACGCCGCAAATCAGGAGAGGCTGCGTGGCGGTGCCCGAATCCCGAATGTTTCCCAAGGCTTGTTAAACAACTCACCCACTTTGCCGGCAAAGGGGCCATGGACATAGACGGCCTTGGTCCAAAGGTAGCTGAACAACTTATCAGTGCAGGACTGGTCCGGAGTATCGCAGACCTCTATTACATTAAGCTGAGCGATCTCCTGTCGCTTGATCGCTTTGCTGAAAAATCCGCAAGAAATCTCCTGTCTGCCATAGAAGCCAGCAAGAACACAACTCTTGCTCGATTCTTCTATGCCTTGGGGATCAGACATGTTGGAGATGTAACCGCGCAGCTCCTTGTGGACCATTTCGGATCAATAAAGGCCCTTATGGATGCCGGCGAAGAAGAACTCAAGAAAGTAGAAGGAATAGGCCCTGAAGTGGCCTCAAGCATCCGATCATGGTTTGGCGATAATGATAATATCGAACTCGTGAAGGTGATTTTTGACGCCGGTATTAGATTTAAGGATTTAGAAGAGACAAAGGTCTTGCCTCTGAAAGACAAGACCTTTGTCTTTACCGGTGGACTTTCTTCCCTTTCGCGTGAAGAGGCTAAGGACCTTGTTCGTGGTTTAGGCGGCCAAATCGCTTCTACAGTTGGGCGCAGGACAGATTATGTAGTTGTTGGAAAAGATTCCGGGTCCAAACTGCAAAGGGCCGTTGAACTGGGAATACCTATCCTTGGTGAAAAGGAATTCCTCGAATTCATAAACAAAAATCATTCCGGCAAAAGCGGTAAGCCGGACCTCTTACTTTGAGTCATTTAGAAATTACCAGGCAAACTCTTTACATGCGTCGTGGTGTGCGCTTTTTAGTCAAATTTCTGAACTTCCGCTCCGCAGATACCTCCGGGAATAACTGAAAAAGCTTCAAAAAAATGATACCGAAAAAGAATCCACCAATGTGTGCCCACCAAGCGATGCCGCCAAGTTGAGGTGAAAATGCTGCGTTGAAAAACTGGAAAAAAATCCAGAACCCGAGAAACAGGAATGCCGGGATTTCAATGAAGTGCAGAAAGAAAAAGATGGGTACCAGGGTCAGGACTTTGGCCCCGGGATAGAGCAGGAAATATGCCCCCATAACGCCGGCAATGGCGCCGCTTGCTCCTATGGTTGGTATTTGAGACGTCCAATTGAGAAACAGATGTGAGATCCCTGAAGTTAATCCACACAACAAATAGAAAACGAGATAGCGAAAGTGCCCCAGACGGTCTTCTACATTGTCACCAAATATATACAGAAACCACATATTACCCAAAAGGTGGAAAAAACCGCCATGTAAAAACATGAAGGTAAGAAAAGCGATCACTTGCTGAGAGTTCGTGAAGTAAGCCGAAATTTGGGGTTCGGAATAACGAGCAGGCACAAGACCATGGGTAAAAATAAATTCATTAATATTTCGTCCCTGTGATTGCTCTACCAAAAAAACCAGAATGTTGAGCGTAATAAGGAGATAGTTGACGATTGGATAGGTTTCCGACCGGATGGTGTCTCGGATAGGTATCATAGTGTCACAAAATTATCAGTGCATGTAAATATATAGTAAATTGGTATGTTGTGGAGTGCATTTCCGTATTTTTAACCATCCTAAACAAAATGCGGCAGAAAACCGTATTTTTTATAGATCTTTTGGGCAGATGATGAAGTTATGAAATCCAAAAACGTTTCAGCGTTATCCTGGTGTGGGGCATTTTTTAATTTGCACACATAGTAGTTTGTTCTATCTCTCTGGTCGAGTTTTTCACCAGGTTCAATAACATCAAATGCCAGGCCGGATGACCTGGCGTGTATCACTTCCGTGGCCCATACAGGCCCAACGTCTACTGTCTTTTTAGAGATACGTAATGGGGTCTCTCTGTGATGAACAACAGTGAAAATTGTTGTGCCTTCAGCACGCTTTTCTTCCATTATACGATGGACCAATCTTTCCCCGCCCGCCTGTCTGTACATTTCCATAATTAAGAGGGCAATATCTTCGTTTTCCGGATCAGGCTGAGAGATGCGAATATCATCCCGCGCCAGATCTTTTACAGAACTTATCCCTGCGGGATTTTCTTTCACAACCATCAAGGTCAATCTGTTATGAAGATACAGATGATAGTCTTTTTTATTGATATGACCGGACTGTTCCAGCATCTTCATTGCGTTTTCATTCACTGAAGTGTAAATATCCGGGTAAATATCCAACACTTTATCAGTAAAGACGGCTCCATGGCATAAGATCTGCTTCAGCTCAAGTCCCGGAGGTAAGGTTTCGTAGAAGATTTTCTTGATATACGGGTATTCCTTTTTAAAAGCAGAGATGATCTCTTTCATTGCCATGAATTGATTCCCCGCCATAAAAAGTACAAGATCAGCTGAATCCGAAATTTCGAGATTATGAAGGTCATCCGACCGGTCAGATGGAATTAGGGGAAAGGTTTTTTCATTCATAAAGAAGCTGTTTTTTGAGGTAAGAGTTCATTTTTTACATTTAGCCGCCAGAGACTCCCTGCCAGTAATTTCGGCCGTTGTGGTCTCTAGATTGTCTATAGTAGTAATTTATACCCGTATCCTTAGAAAAAATCACGAATTACCGATTCACAAAATTCGTGTAGTCCTTGTATTAAATATATAATTTATTTTAATTCCAATAGCATGAAAATACGAGAAGATAATCAAGGAGCTATTTTCATCATGGCAGATAACAGACAGATCAGGAAATATCTCATGGCTGTAGATATTGGAAACACCCATACCGTAATCGGTCTTTTCCAGGATGAACACTTTATCAAGGCTTGGCGAATACGTACGGATCGAGAGGCTACTTCTGACGAACTTGCAGTAACTCTGGACCAGTTATGCCGACTTGCGGAAATAGAACTAAGAAATATTTGTGACATTGTAATATCATGTGTTGTGCCTACCTTAATACATAGCTGGGAGGAATTAACCCTGCATTATATGAACAAAAAGGCCCTTGTAGTACAGAAAGATGTGGCTGTAGAGATGCCTATCCTTTATAAGCGCCCTTATGAAGTGGGGGCAGATCGACTCGTAAACTCTTTGGCTGCCTACTCAAGGTATAAAGAGGCTGTAATTATAGTCGATTACGGAACCGCCACCACTTTCGACTGTGTATCCTCAAAGGGTGAATACCTGGGAGGTTCTATAGCTCCCGGTTTAATACTGGCTGCAGAGGCCCTTTTTAAAGGTACATCACGACTGCCCAGGGTGGAACTTTTCCCCAAACCTGAAACCGCTTTGGGACAGGACACCGCCTCGGCGATTAAGGCCGGTATCATCTATGGCTTTGCCGGACTGACAGACGGAATCATAAGGCGTCTCTTTGCGGAACTTGGGCTAAAGCCGAGTGTGATAGCTACAGGAGGGCTGGCTCCTATAATAGCCCCATATTGCAATTTAATAGAAACAGTAGTGCCCTACCTTGTCTTGGAGGGCTTGTTTTTAGTTTATAAGAGGTTCAAGTCTTCCGGTGATTAATATTTTGGTTCTATTTAGTGTTTTTTATAGCAAGATATTTTTAAATTAATTTGATTTTGAGGTGTCTAAAGTGTGAACTAAAGTGCTTTAAGTCCTGGGACTGATTTTGAGGATTCAAGCACCTGCAGCAGAATATCCGTTTGTTTTGTAGCGACCCCTTCGGCAAGATCTTCAAGGGCCTTTTTGCCCTTTCCGCCACGTTCTTCTCTTTTTAAAGGTTCTCTAAATAACATGTCCACCGCCTTTGCCAAGTCTTCCCCGTTGTTAACCTCTTGGCCTCCACCATGTGATTCAAGGGTTATTCTTGCCTCTTCAAAATTGTCCGTATAAGGACCATAAATAACAGGACAGCCCCAAGCAGCCGGCTCCAAGAGGTTCTGTCCCCCCCTTGGTACCAGCGAGCCCCCTACAAAGGCCGCTGTAGCCAAACCATAAAGATCAAAGAGCGGACCTATTACATCCACTATTACAAGTTTTGCAGTCCGTTTCTGGTTTACCTCCAGTTCACTCCAGAGCTGGTATGATATGCGCTTCTTGTTTAACAGGTTTATAATAGAAGAGACCTTTTTTAAATGTCTCGGCACTAAAAAGAGTATCATATCAGACCAGCGTGGCTGAAGTAAATTGTACGTCTTTATTAACTCTTTTCCCTCGTCCCCTCTTAGACTTCCAGCAACCAGGACCTTGATCGAATCTTTAATTCTGAGGCGATTACGAAGGCTGATTACACGATCATTATCAGGTCTGGACAGAAGACCCTCGAACTTGGCATTTCCTGTGACCTGTATTTTATCCATAGGGGCTCCAAGTGCAGCCAGCCGGTTTGCATGGATATCAGAAATGGCACAAATCTTTGAAAAACCGGCAAGCAGAGGTCTAGTGATAGAGACTAACCTCAAATACCTTGGGAAAGACTTGGCTGAAATGCGGCCGTTTAAGAGTACGGTTTTACTCCCGAATTGCCTGACCGCGCTGATGAGGTTGGGCCAAAGTTCGGTCTCAAGACAGGCATATACTTTGGGATGGAGTTCAGTTGCCATCTTGCGTACTATCTGTGGAAAATCAAGAGGATAGGGAATAATGGAACAACGGGTCCCCAAGGAGGACAATGCCCTGGCGAAACCAGTCGGCGTGGTAACTGATATAAGAATTTTTAATCCGGGTGCCTGACGGTCAATGGCTTGGACCAATGACTCCGCCACGGCCACTTCCCCCACTGAAACCGCTTGGAGCCATAAATCCTGAGGGCCGGCTGCAGCAATATAATTAGGGATGTGTCCCAGCCGACCCGACCACATCCCGTTGTTTCCCTCCAGCGTGGACCATAGTTCCAGGAAAGGCCTGGATATGGCATATGCGCAACCGGTCATCTTCTCATACAGGCTGATCATGTAAATAAACACCTCATGCCAGTATAAGCTGGCGAGAACTTGGCGCCCCTTTGGCAATTTAAAAAAATTTTAGACACGGATTTCAGTGTAAGCCGTGGTTTAACCAATTATTATACTATTAAATTGCGCTGCCTTGCAACCTCATATAGTGCTATGCTGGCGGCAGAGGCAACATTCATGGAAGCAACAGGGCCAAAATGAGGTATACTTATCAGGAAGTCACACGTCTTCTTGACCAGACGGTGCAGTCCGGTCCCTTCTGCACCAACTACCAGAGCTAACGGACTATCTAAATTTGAGTCCCAGAGCTTTTGCTCGCCGTCAGGGCTTAAGCCTGCTATCCAGAGTCCTAATTCCTTAAGTTGTCTCATGGCGGTTACCAAATTTCCTACCTGGCATATCTTTATATGAAATAGTGCCCCAGAAGATGATTTTGCCACTGCTCCGGTAATCCTGCCGGTCCTGTGACCGGGCAGCAATACCGCCTGAGCACCCATGGCAACTGCGGAACGTATAATTGACCCCACATTCTGTGGATCCGTCACTTGATCGCAAAGTACCACTAACGGATTTTTATTTTTCCAATACATTGGAAGACTTAAAAAGTCAATAGACCAAACAGGTCTTACCAGGGCAGCAATTCCCTGGTGTACAATACCTGCAGGAACACCTTTACTTTCAATGTGTTCCGTGCGTGTAACAACAACCGCCCGCTGTTCGGCCATACGTAGCAGGGCGGCCTGTGCTTTTTTCTTTCCAAAGGATGGATGGATGAAGATCTCTTGACAATCAGAAGAATAACGCTTTAAAAATTCTCTTACCGGATGTATGCCCCAGATTATGATGGGTTTACTTTTTGAACTGGGAATCATTTTAAATAACAGGCATTCACAGATTTAGGATTTAGGAAGCGACAATTCAAATTTTTGACGATCCGGGGCCTTCTGATGGGTGAATGGCTATGAAGACTTAAGGGGCGGAACAAGGTCCTGCCTTGTCAAAGTCCTGGGCGTTTTACATCTCTGGGCGATCACGATGGATTTTAGTTCCTCAGTGGCCTTTGAAATGTCGTCATTTATTACGGCGAAGTCATATTCATATATTGCCTCCAGTTCTGATTTTGCCTTAGACATCCTACATTTTAACTTTGATGTGTCTTCAGTCCCTCTATTTTTGAGCCGTGCCTCCAATTCCGACCACGACGGAGGCAGCAAAAAGATAAGAATGGCGCCTTTTAATCGTTCATGAACCTGTCTGGCCCCCTGGACATCTATATCCAGCAAAACATCTTCTCCCCGCTCAATCCTTGACAGCACATCTGATTTCCTTGTGCCATAAAAATTGTCATATACCCTTGCCCATTCAAGAAAGTCATCAGCAGAGACCATCTCCTGAAATTTTCTGCGGGAAACAAAGTAATAGTCTGCCCCATCAGATTCCCCTTGTCTGGAATTGCGGGTAGTATATGAAATAGAAAAAGAAATTCCCGAAATCCGTTCAATCAATCTGCGGCATAAAGTGGTCTTTCCCGTCCCTGACGGGGCGGAAATCACAAATAAATTTCCTTGTTCCATTGATTTGGGATGCAATCAGTATTTTGGATCTTTCTCTTCTGATTTAGTCAATACGTCTGCGCCGAGTCTTTGAGAAACTGTTTCAGCCTGTATAGCAGAGAGTATAATATGGTTGCTGTCTGTTATAATTATGGAACGAGTTCTACGACCTTGACTTGCGTCAATAAGACGGTTATTGACCTTTGCTTCTTCTCTCAAACGTTTCATAGGAGCAGATGAGGGATTGACTATGGCAACAACTCGTTCAGCTACTATTGTATTGCCAAAACCAATATTAAGCAGTTTACATCTACAGCTCATATTTTGCTCTCCTTATCAAATTTCTATACTACGTTTTGGACCTGTTCCCGCATCTTTTCCAGTTCACACTTGATCTCAACGACTAAAAAAGAAATCACGGAGTCAGAGGACTTGGAGGCCATGGTATTGACCTCTCTGAATAGCTCTTGGAGTAAAAAATCCATTTTTCTGCCAATTGCCTCCTCTTTAGAAAAAAATTTTCTAAACTGCTCTATATGGCTAAGGGACCGAACTATTTCTTCCGTAATATCCAATTTATCGGCCAGAATTGCCGATTCTTGAGCCAAACGCCCTCCATCTACGGGCACGTCTTTTAAAATAGACTGAATCCTCTCCTTGAGCTCTTGTTGGGCCTTATCGAGATGCTCCCCTGTCCTCTTTGATATGTCTTCAACCCATTTTTCAATCCGGGAAAGCCTTGATTCCAAATCCTTTGCCAGTGTGACCCCCTCAGTGATCGACATTTTTACAGCCTTGTCGAGCAATTCCTCTAACTGACTTCTTATCCTTTCCCATGCCTTTTCCGTGTCCGGTCCCTGTTCTTGAACAGTGATAACGTCTTTTAAAGAACACAGAAGCGTCGGAAGATCCATGGTGTTCTCTAAATCGAGACCTTCAGCCAACGACTTGACTGTTTTTAGATAAGAACGTCCAAGATCCATGTCAGGTTTGAAAACAGGCCGTTTTGCGTCGTCACCTTCATGCTGGATACTCAGGTCAATGCGACCGCGTATCATCTTCTCATACACCAGTTTTTTAATACGGTCTTCAATGGGATTCATCCACCTGGGTAATCTGGTATGAATATCACAAAACCTTCCATTTACAGATTTCAGTTCTAATACGGAAGACCATGCATCTTCGGCATATTCAACGCGTGCATATGTAGTCATACTGCGTAACATGTGATCACCATTTCTGATTGTTGAAAATACCACATATACCTTTGCATTATTTTAATTTCCTTATTTTTGCGAGGTACGATAAATAACTCCCGTTCTTCAAAAATCTTGCATTTTGCATTTGGAGCATTTTAAACTGGATCTGGTTTCAGAACCCTTTGTAGGGCAATCATTCTTTATGTCGGATCGGTTGAAACGCCCTAAGTTGTTTTACTATTTAGGGTAATTGCCTCATCGAGCCCTTTCAGATAAGATTTTCTTACCTTGTTCCAGAAGGCTATCACCTCTTTCGATGCATAGTCTGGATATGTCCATGGTAAAGTCATAAAAGAATCTTTCCGGTATATTAATGTCAGATTTGCAAATACGCCACGGCCAAGATAAATTCTGTGGGAAAAATTTTTGCCGGTGGCAAGCACAAGACGTTCAGCAGTTAAGATGCCGGGGTCAATATTTGCTTGGCGTTTCCCTTCCGACCTGAATTCCTGTTCCAGCTTATTCGTGATGTATTTAATATCAACTAAAGCATCTTGAGACACTAATTCCACAAAACTGATAAATATCCTTTTGAGACTGCTCCCAAACTCCGGTTCATAGTAGGAAGTAACGTCGAATGGAATGACAGGACTCTTAAAATCGTTATTGCCGTATGTTCTGCACAGGGCATCAGCCACTCTGTATATTAACCCTTCTTGCTGAGAGAATATACTACAAACCAGTTTGGCCGGCGGCGGAGTCTTTAATATGCTCATTATCCGAGTTTTGTTGAATCGTTCTCGTCCCGTTGTTTCTCCAATATTTCCATGATTTCTTCAGGAGCCACAGTGGCGGTTCCGATCTTTCCAACAACTATACCTGCGGCAATATTTGCTAAATAGGCCGCTTCAATGAAACTAAGCCCATTGACTATTCCCAGGGCCATGGTTGCTATTACCGTATCTCCGGCACCGGTGACGTCAAACACTTCGCGTGCCATAGTCGGCACTGTAAATAATCCGTTTTCTTTTTGCCAGAGAGCCATACCTTGCGATCCCAGCGTAATGAGTACCGCCTTTACCCCCATTTTTTCCTGGATCTTTTGTGCAGCCTGACCTAGACTTTTAGCATCATTGATTTCAAGACCCGCCATTACCTCTGCCTCCTGCCGATTAGGGGTCAACAGCGTCACTCCATAGTAGAGATGGCTATGAGCAGGCTTGGGGTCTACTAAAAGAGGAATGCCTCTCTTGTCGGAGATTTTTTTTAATTCAGCCATGAAGATATCAGAAACTACGCCTTTGGCATAGTCAGATACAATAATTCCGTCAATTCCGGGAGCCAATATCTCAAAGGACTTGGTCAGGGCCTTTATTGATGAATGGTTTAAGGAGTTATTATTTTCCCTGTCAACTCTCACTACCTGCTGGCCCCTGGCGATTATCCTGGTCTTAATCGTGGTAGGGCGTATGCCGTCAACAACAGAGGTCACATCTATACCCATAGAACCGGCGAGTTCCCTGAGGTTTTGTCCCATGGCATCTTTCCCCACCACGCCTCCCAGGCTTACAGGGCTGCCCAGTGCCCTTAGATTATTTGCTACATTTGCAGCACCGCCGAGTAACATGGTCTCCTCCTGAACTTCCACAACAGGGACCGGTGCCTCAGGGGATATTCTCGACACATCACCCCAAACAAACTGGTCAAGCATGATATCTCCGGCCACTAGTAGACGAGAGGAGTCAAATTTGCGAATAGCTTCCTTAAGTATTTTTATGTGATTTTCCATTTCATTTCTTATTTTGCTCAAGATGTTCTATCCGCTGTGTTGTTTTGATTCTATCGTCATTTCTATATAAGCCAAATATGTTTTAGCTCCTCGAAAACCTCGTGTCTTGCATATAGAACATTTTGAGTGAAATCCTGTTTACATGGTTTCAGAGGAAGATTCATTTATTTCTTTTTACCGGATAAGGTTTGGCTTCATCTATCAACATCACTGGGATTCCTTCCTTTATTTCATATAGCAGGCCACATTTCTCACAAATCAAACCATGTTCATCTTCAGTAAGCTTTACTTCACCTTTACACTTGGGACATGCAAGAATATTTAATAGTTCGGGACTAACTGTTTTGCTCATAACGTGCCTCCAATTATCAAATCACTCAATCACCCGGTCTTCCGATTTTTCCGATTTTTTCAACTGCTTTTATAACCTGTTCCGGAGAAATATCCACCATGCATTTCGGTTCAGGGCAGTGACGTTTAAAACAGGGACTGCATTGAAGTTCCAATCTAATGACCTGTTGTTTTTTGCCAAAAGGGCCTGTTCTCCATGGAGCAGTAGGCCCGAACAAAGCAACCACTGGGGCCCCGGCTGCCGCTGCCAGATGCATAGGGCCTGTATCAGTGCTTACCACGACCTCTGCTCTCCGGTATAAGGCGGCAAGGGTCCTGAGGCTGGTTAGTCCGGTAAGATCTATAACAGAATGCTTTGTGAACATCGTAATATCAGAGGCAAGGCCTTTATCTCCCGGCCCTCCAACTATGATGGGGATCATATCCCAACGCTCGAAACAACGGTCGGCTACTTCTGCGAAACCCTTTGATGTCCATCTCTTTGTTTCCCAAGTAGCTCCGGGATTAAGACACAGTATGCGACAATTGCCTATGCCTCTATCCTCTAAAAGTTGGGTCATATTATCTAGATCAGCCTTTCCGATAGCTAAAGGAAACTCAGGTTCACCAATATCTGAATCAAGATGATAAGCCAGCCTGAGATAGCGGAGTACTGCATGTTCGTCAGGATCGTAGCGTGGAAGCTTATGGGTGAGAAATATAGAGCTTCCCTCTCTCCCTCCTGCAAAACCAAGCTTGCACTTCCCCCGAGAAATGCCTGTTAATACTCCACTTTTTAACAAGCCCTGGAAATCTATCACTACATCGTAGCTTTTGTTGCGAAGATGCTTAATAAAACTTCTAACCTCTTTAATCAACCTCGGCCACTGCTTTAAATCGCGGCTTAGATTTTCAAACCTGCGTCTGGGATAAATTATTACTTCATTCAGCATGGGATGAGAACAAAGCAGGTCAGATGCCGCCTCATCTACCAGCCAGCTTAAATGTGCATCGGGGTATCTCTTGCGCAAGGCGGCGAGCGAGGGAAGTGTGTGTACTACATCGCCTATAGCGCTGAGCTTTACCAGCAATATTTGCATATCCATGTACAGGCATCAAACAGGTCAGGGGCAATGTGCGGCAATTCACTTTTCTGTTGTGGTGAAAGCCGCGAGAGGGTCTTTTCCCCATAACCAGTCAAGACGAGTATGGGTTTCGCCCCTACAAGCCGGGCGATTTTTAAATCTCGAATGCCGTCTCCCACAACAAAAGATTCCTCTGGAATTATGTCTAATTCTTTTATGGCAAGATCTACCATTCCTCTAGATGGTTTACGACAATCACACTCAATCTTGTATTTTCCTTTCCCTTCAGTCGCATGATGAGGACAGTAATACCACCTGTCAACATAGGCATTACTTTTAGAAAGACGGCTTGCCATTTCTTCATGTACCTTCCTGACAAAAAATTCGTCGAAGAAGCCCCTGGCTACTCCGGATTGATTGGTTATTACAATGACTTTATAGCCTGAATCATTAAGGAGACGAATAGCTGAACCGGCCCCTTCTATCAAGGCCAGATCCTCTAATCTGCAAAGATATCCGACTTCTTCATTGATTGTCCCGTCCCTGTCAAGAAATACTGCTCTTCTGGTATTCATTTGTATAAGCGTTCAACGGCTACTTTTTCATGTTTAACTGTTGCAGACAGGCATGCAAAACTTCCTCGACTTCAATTCCAAGTAGACAGCTAAAATTTTTGGGGCAATGGCGTTTAAGACATGGACTGCATGGAAGTTCGTGGCGAATTATAATATTATTATTCGACCAGGGACCTGTGGTAACCGGATTTGTAGAACCGAAAATTGCAACCAAAGGAATTCCCAGTGCCGCTCCAATATGCATAAGGCCGGAATCATTTGTTACAAGTAAATCCAGTTTTGATATCAGTCCCATGGCCTCGGCAAGGCTTGTCTTTCCCGCCAAATTATGACCCATTTTACCTATAGTAGCACAAATATCTTCTGCAACAGCCTTTTCTTTGCTGGTCCCAAAGACCAATATATGACAATCCTTGAAACGCTTCACCAAAGCCTTTCCTAAATAAGCAAATCTTTTCACCGGCCAGCATTTTGCCGGACCATAAGCAGCGCCTGGATTAAACCCTATGAGAAATGCCCCTTGATCTAAATCAACTTGAGTAAGTATCTGCTTAACCCTTGATTCTGCTTGGGCTGGGACCTTAAGAAATAGCTCGGGCCTTTCTTTGTTTTCACCTTCATTTGTTGAATTGGTATTAGAACGCAAGCAATTTATATGATTAATAAGATTTAGATAGTAGAATATTTCATGATTAGTCCTGCGATCTTCAGGTACCCTTATAGGGAGTGTAAGAAACAGGCGCCTTGCTTCGGTGACATAACCCAGACGCCTGGGTATGCGGGCAAGCCAAGTGATCATGGCTGACTCGAAGGAGTTTGGAAACAGGATGGCAATATCAAATTTTTTATGATTAAGAGACTTGGCAAATGCTATCTTTTCCAGGATTGAGCTATTATGCCCTATACTGCTGTGAGATATAACTTCATCTACTGCAGGATTTCCAGAGAAGACGGATTTTACCCAAGGCCTTGCTAGAATCGAAATGTGGGCATTTGGATAGTTTTTTCTAACTGCCATCACTGCGGGTGTAGTCATGATGGCGTCTCCAATCCAATTAGTGGATCTAATCAAAATACGGGGATTTGACCCTAAACTATTTTCAGTTTTCAAAATCGTAGCTGAGTCCTGTCCTCTTACCTGTTTAAATGCAAATCTCTATAAGGAACATTGAACAATTATTAATCAGGTAAAAAGTTGCCAATAACTACTAAAGTTTCGCAGTTGTTATTATTAACTGCTCCATGATAATATTTTCTAATATATCAATAAGTTCCAAAAAGTTATCAGGGTCAATTTTAGTACAAACTAGTGGACTTGACACAAACATA
>DQXT01000075.1 GCA_011042225.1 Deltaproteobacteria bacterium
ATTCCATACAAAACACGCTACCAATAATAATAAGACAATATGAAGCTTTTTCATAGCATAACCTCCTTTAAGGTATTGAGCCACTTGCAAGCAGTTTCGTAAGAGGCTCATATCAAAAGACTATTACTTAGCGTGACAACCCTTACACTTTACCGGCCCGCTTGCTTTCTCGGCCTTGTGCATATTCCTGTGACATCCGAGGCAGGTTTCATGATAGTACTTTTTCAGATTCTTCGGACCTCCCGCAGCGGCTAATATACCTGACAACCTGTCACAGACAGGCTCCCTGGAGATTTCATCCTGCGAACCGGTCCCGGGATGACAGGCTGCACAGGTGAAGCTGCCATCATATTGTGCACCAGAGAAGGAAGAGCTTCCCTTTAGATATTCCTTCGCATGTGCTTTATGATTAAACCCTTTCACATCCTTAGAATCCTCCGGCAATCCCTGCATGGAAGGGCATTTGGCCTGGAGGTTAATATCTATAACCTCTGCAAACCCCTCTTCAGCACTGCCATCGTCTGCCATTATTTTGGTCTGCATTCCCATAAGAAACAGACACAAAAACGCCAATACACCAAACAGCCAGGGATTACATAAACCATATATCCCAAGGATTTCTGTGATGCTTTCTTGTTTAAACATCTCGATACCTCCTTTATTTTTTTAGAAAAGCGGCCGCGTTCCTTAATTAAAGTATCGATTCCTGATGTGGAAAATACAACGGACATCGGGACAAATGCCTCCCTATATCGCCATACATAGGCCCGATGTCGACCACTCTTAGTGCCCTGAATTCAAGGAAAGTCTTGAGTTTTGCTACTGGTTAGTTACTATTCATGTTGAAGTCAGAAAAATCTGTATTTCTGGATAGAAAATAGTCTACGGGAAACACTTGTGATCACAGACCGGCCATTAATCGGCGGACCGGCCATGGTAAAAATCGACGGTGACAAGGTCCGTAATTTCAGAGAGTCTCTGGAACTTACCCAGCTCTATCTTGCTACAGCAGTTGGAGTAACCACAGACACCATTTCTCGGTGGGAAAATCGGCGATATCCTACCATTAAGAAAGAAAATGCGGTTAAGCTGGCCGAAGCGCTGGAGGTGTCACTTGAGGAAATACTTGAAGACTATGAGGCAGGATCACAAGAAGAGGAACTGGAGAATAGGCAACAGGAAAATCAGAAAGCTGACGAATACAGGCTGCCTAAAATTTTTACAATTCGTCCACTATTGGTACTGGCATTGGTCTGTATAGTGACCATTTCCGGCGCTTTCTGGTGGTCTTTTTCCGGCCATCAAAAAATAAAAATCACCGCCTTTAGAGACCTCCCTCCACATGTGGCCCCTGGTCTGCCCTTTCCAGTCATAATAACCGTAGAAAACAACTACGCTGGATCTCATTTTCTTATATTGCGGGAGTCAGTACCTCTAGAATGTACTCCCATAGGAGCTGACCCTGCCTTTACGTCCATTGACAAAAAAACAGGTGATCTTAAATGGATCTACAGGGCCGATATGCAAAAGATTATCTTCTGTTATTTGGCGGTAATTAATCCTGGTGCCGAATTTGGGGAAAAAAGTCAATTTGAAGGGACAGTGACTGTCAGAAAAGGCCTAAGCACTGCTTCACCTATTGATGGACCAAATACACTGCAATTAAGTACTTTGCACTGGGCGGATGTCGATGGTGATCAAAAAATTGATGACGAAGAAATACTTACTGTTTATGACGAACTGGGTAAAATAAATAATATAAATTTCGGCATAGAACAGATTGAAGATATCTGGTCTGGAAGTGGGTATCGCTGGAATGAAAAAACCAAGAAGTTTGAAATAATACCCTAATCCGGACAATCTGGGACCGAATAAACTCAAAGATAAAAAACTGAATGTTGTCTTATCTCGTGCCTTCAATCTCTCTTGTTGCCGTGATTGTGTTTCCGAACTTTCCACCGGACAAGACACAAAAATAATTATTATGGTACTGAGAAAACAGGGGGCCTGAAATATATGTTAAATCCTAAAACATCCTTGAATATCGTGGTCTTTGCGGGGACCTTGTTGTTGGCGATACTCACCTCACAGATCTGTGCAGGTAATCTGGTATCTGCCGAATATATTACTTCAGAGGGCAAAAAGATCGTTATGGAACTCAAAATACAGTCACCGGCCCCAAACACGATCATAGTGATCCAGCACCTCCCCAAAGACACAGATATCAAACAATCCGATCCACATTTTGATAAGTACAATCCTAAACGTTGTGAAGCAAAATGGCTGCTTAGAAAAGTAAAACCCGGTAATCTTCGAATTTTGATTGAAACAACAGGGTCTGTTAAAGCCGGTGAAATAAGGGGGGAAATACGTTATAAAGACCCCTTGACCGGCACGATGTCAGAAGTGCAGGTTAGTCCCTGATTCCGACTTCTTGCTATAGGCCCGCTGTAAAACCAGAATACTTTCAGCAACCATCCAGATCTCTAATACAAATACTAGGATTCCAATGGAAAAAAGCAACCAGTTAGACTCTGTATAGAAGGTCTCTATATTAATTATCATGGCCCAGCCGGTCACGAAAAGCATGAATGCCATGGGAATCATTGTATAGCGTGCAGGAATTTTCTTGTGAGCAAGATAAGCGGTAACCACTAGAAGTGCCAGCCCAGCCAGCAACTGATTTACAGACCCGAACAGAGGCCAGAGCTTAAGGGCGCCCTTGCCGCTTCCATTGTAGAAGGCAAGAAAAAGGGCAGTTAATACTGCAATGAAAGTAGCTGGATGTCTTTTCCCAAGGGTCGGCACCCTGCAAACAATACTCAGCTCGCTCACGATATAACGCTGCAGCCGGGTAGCTGTATCAAGCGTTGTAGCAGCAAATGAGACCACGAACACACCCATGATAGTTAATGCAATTTGGTAAGGGATACCGATCCTTTCAATCATGTTGGCTGAACCCACTACAAATGCACTGATCTTGGATCCCAGACCCGCCGCAGCCCCCCAACTGGAATAGTGCTGAGAAAAGGCGGCCAGTCCGGTGAATGTCTGGCCATCCTTTGTCATGCCGAGGGCAAATCCCGCGCCGCAGGCAATAATGACAAAGATGGCAAGCATTGCTTCCATGAGCATTCCTCCGTAACTTATAGAGAGAGAACTTGATTCAGCATCGCACTGTTTGGAGGATGTACCGGATGAAACCAGTGAATGGAATCCGGATATGGCTCCGCATGCCATGATCACAAATATCATGGGCCAGATAGGTGGCGCGCCTTCAGGAGAAAAATCGGTTGTCGGTGCCACCATGACGGGATGGGCAAAAAGCACCCCCAATGCAAGCAGGACAAAAGCGACAAAAAGCTGGTGGGAATTTATATAGTCCCTGGGCTGCAAAAGGGTCTGCACAGGCAATGTGGATGCGATATATGCATATATTAATAAGAGGATCACCCAAAGGGCTAAAGGACTCAGGCCGAAGAGGGGAGGCATTTCGATAGGGACATAAGCGCCGATTAAAACTGTAATATACATGACAACGAGGGCTCCAATGCTTAGTGGCAGGTGAGGAAGGCCTTTCTTGTAAATCATATGGCCAAGCCATAAGGCAATTGGAATTTCCAGCCATACAGGGATTACTGCCTGGGGAAACATATCAAATACAACAGCAATGACTACACCAAAAATGGCCACAACAATCCAGAGCTCAAAAAAGATTATAATAAGAAACAGGGTCCGGACCCGTTTGTTTATGACATCATATGCAATATCGCCAATAGACCTCCCCTGGTTGCGCATTGAAACCACCATAGAACCAAAATCATGTACAGCACCAATGAAAATAGAGCCAAAAATTACCCATATCACAGCAGGAACCCAACCCCAAATAATGGCGATTGCAGGTCCGACAATGGGACCGGTGCCGGCAATAGATGTAAAATGGTGGCCGAACAGTATGGATTTCTGGGTAGGAACAAAATCTATGTTGTCCTGCAAATCCCTGCTTGG
This sequence comes from Deltaproteobacteria bacterium, assembly GCA_011042225.1. Taxonomy (GTDB): domain Bacteria; phylum Desulfobacterota; class Dissulfuribacteria; order Dissulfuribacterales; family UBA3076; genus UBA3076. Next base: position 4,009 of record DQXT01000075.1, read on the forward strand.
GCAAACTGCGTCTGGGTTGAGCTTAAAAATTTTCCGGGCCAGAAATTTGCCATACGTTTGATAGGCAATCAGAAAAACCACTGCGATACCAAAAGCCAGATATAATGAATTCATTGGGCTACCTGTTGAAAATCATTTATATGTGTGACACTTCACGGTATAAAAACTCATTAGCCTTTTTAATCAATACCCTTGAGGACATAAACAGGATTTTTGCGACCCTTACTTAATCACATGGATTTTCAGGGACCGAGCGATTATGGATCAAAAACTGTCTAGATGTCAACTTGGATACGGGAGGAAAGCAGCCTTAAATCTATACAGCATTGTATAAAATGAAAGGCGAGGTTGTAAAAAGGGGCTTGATTTGATCTGTAAAAAGCGAGTATCGGACACATTCTCTGTAATATCAATTATATATAAAAAGTAACACTTAAAAATTGAATGAACAAATCACATGGAGAGCAACATACCGATCGGCTATTGTCTGCAGACTTTTTGGGAATATTCCTTTTGAAATCAGATGGCGGAAGCGCATGGGAATCGAACCCACCCATCGAGCTCTTCACCCGATGCACCGGATTTGAAGTCCGGGAGGGCCACCAGTGCCCTTTCCGCTTCCAAACAATCTATAAGTCTTTCTCTTTTTTCGTTAAAATGAAGTATAATAAAGGTTTTTATACATAACTCATATCTAATGACAAATCAAACTATAGACATCATCAATGTCCGCCAGCATAATCTAAAAGGCCTTGACCTGTCTATACCGTTAGGGAAAATCACGGTCTTGACCGGTCCCTCGGGCTCCGGCAAATCGACCCTGGCCCTGGATGTTCTTTTTGCTGAAGGTCAACATCGCTACCTTGAATCTCTCGGCATGGAGGTTAAACGTATTGTTGACCTATGGGACAGACCTCTGGTGGATGCAATAAAAGATCTACCTCCCCCCATTGCTCTTGAACAAAAGCCCTTTGTGCGCAATCCCAGATCCATCGTGGCTACACTCACTGGCATATTAGACTTCATGCGTCTGTTCTTCTCCACCTGTGGCCGGTCCTACTGCCCAAAGTGCCGAATAGAGATCAGTGCCCTTAGTGTAGATCAGATGGCCGACAGGATTCTGGATCTTCCGGCGGGTACAAAATTGATCTTAATGGCGCCCATGACCGGAAAGATGGATCTGATACCCCTGGATAAAATACTCAATCATTTGAAAAAAGACGGGTTTCTCAGAATAAGAATAGATGGAAAGCCCTTTACTCTGGATTCCAGATTAACATTGGACAGGAGAACAAAGTCCCTGGAACTGGTAGTTGATCGTCTAGTAGTTAAACCGGGGATTCTTTCACGCCTTACAGATTCGCTCACCTTGGCCCTGAAATATGGAAACGGTTCTGTGGCCATAGAGATTCTTCCTGAGAAAGGGGGAAAAAGGTCTGAGACACTCATATTCAGTGAAAAGATGACCTGCCCTAAATGCCAGGAATCTTTTCCGGCCCTCAGGCCCCAGATATTTTCCAGCAACCATCCGGACGGAATGTGTCCCTCGTGTAAAGGCAAGGGCAGAAACATATCAGATCAACCCTGCCCTAAATGCCAAGGGACCGGCTTAAACCAGTTTGCACGAAATATTCGAATGAATGACATGACCTTTCCCGATGTCATGTCATGGTCTGTACACAAGACTTACCTGTGGCTATCTCCCTTGTCTTCGGGACTTTCAGAAAAAATCCGGGGAATTAAAAACATGCAGGCTGGAATACGCATTATCGAGGCCATTTTATCAAGGCTAAAACCCTTAGATGAAATGGGTCTTGGTTATCTCAAACTCGATCGACCTGGGACAACCCTCTCAGGCGGAGAAATACAGAGACTGCGCCTGGCAACCCAGCTTGCCCGGGACCTTACAGGAATATTATATATACTGGATGAGCCCACAACAGGTCTGCACCCTCTCGAACACCAGGCCCTGTGGCAAAATCTCGTCCGTCTAAAAGATCAGGGCAACACAATAATAATAGTCGAACATGACCTTGACATCGTTCGAAAGTCTGACCACGTAATTGAGCTGGGTCCAGGAGCAGCAGATGAAGGAGGACGCTTAATATTCTCAGGCACAGCCGAAGATATGGCAAAAGACCCAAACAGCGTTACAGGACCGTATCTCAATGGCGACAATCGTCTCAAAAGGCATAGTCAGAAAAGGAAAAACCATGGACAGATAATCATATGCAATGCACAGAAAAATAATCTCAGAGACATTACAGTGGCCTTTCCTCTTGGTCGTCTGGTCTGTGTGACAGGTGTCTCGGGATCCGGCAAAAGCACGCTGGTAAACGACGAATTATATCATGCGCTCCAGTACGAATCCAAAAACGGAACTTCTAAAAAGATAAAACCTGTCCTAAAAGGCAGATTGCGCAGAATACCAAAGGCCGTACTGGTGGAGCAGGCCCCACTTGCTAAGGCCAGATTCTCAATGCCTGCAACGTATATGGGTATCTTCACTTACATTAGAGGCCTGTTTTCCAGAATTCCCGAAGCCAGAACCCGGGCTTATAAGGCCGGCTATTTCAGTCTTACCCGTAAGGGCGGCAGATGCGAAAGGTGCAAAGGCCAAGGTTTTATTGACCTGGACCTGCAATATCTCCCTTCAGTCAAGATAAAATGTGATATATGCGAAGGAAAGCGCTATAACCGGGAGATAATGGGAATAAGATATAAGGGGTTAAACATGGCGGAAGTCCTGGATATGACCGTAAAGGATTCGGCTGATTTCTTCGCCAGGATACCCAGGATAAGACGCCCCCTGGAGGTAATCGAAAGGATCGGGCTTGGATATCTAAAGCTTGGTCAACCTGTCTGTACACTCTCAGACGGAGAGGCCCAGCGACTCAAGCTCGCCAGAGAACTTGCAAAACAGGTCTATGATTCCACCATCTATATCATGGATGAGCCGTCCCGTGGCCTTCACCAAAGGGACCTGGAAAGATTTATTTCAGTGCTTGACGAACTTCTTGAGCAGGGACATTCGCTCATACTCATCGAGAACCAGCCTGAAATACTGAATATCGCAGACTGGATAATAGAACTGGGACCGGGTGGAGGCCCGGATGGAGGTAAAGTCATAGCTGAAGGCCCGCCAGCCGTAACAAAAATGTAACTGTTCACGGGATTACAACCCCCGGTTTTACCGCACCCCATCGAACTGTAAGCGTTTTAAATGGTGCTGCAGATGCGAGGCGGGGAGGATGCACACACGTACTCGCTGTATTTCAATTGACCGACAACAAAGCCGTATTGTGGTGCCCTGTAAACGCCTACAAAAAAAGGGCTGCGGGGATGTTTACCCCTCAGCCCTGGTGAACCTCTTTCTCAGCTGTACTTTCTCGACCTATTACAGTCCAAAGATACCTTTGAGAGCAGGAAGCATCGGATTGGCATAAAGAGCGATCAAGGCTATGACCAACGCATAAATTGTCAGTGACTCAATCAGGGCCAGACCGATGAACATGGTAACAGTGAATTTACCGGCAAGCTCAGGATTGCGTGCGGTCGCATCAAGGCAACCCTTGGCGCAATGACCCATGCCAACACCGCATCCGGATGCGGCGATACCAACGGCGAGACCTGCAGCCAAGACCGAGGCAGCCATAAGGAACCCCATGTGGCCACCTTTTTCAACGTCGCCATCAGCAGCCAATGCAAGACCGACAAAACCCAAAACCATTAATACAGACAAAACAGAAACCAGAGAAACTTTCTTCACGTTATTCCCTCCTGTGTGAAATAAAATATATTTAATTTGGCCTTCTTCGCTAAGTTATTAATGTTCTTCCGCCATGGCCTCCACTGAGTATACAATGGAGAGCATCATGAAAATAAACGTCTGAATCAGACACACCAGGCAACCAAGGATCATGATCGGCAGGGGTGCCAAATAAGGTCCGGCAAGCATGAAAAGCAGACCAAGGAGGATCTCCTTTGATACCATATTCCCAAAAAGTCGTATGGATAAAGAAAGGATACGGCCGATGTGACTGAAAATTTCTATGGGTAACATTATAGGGGCCATAGCCGGAATGGGACCCATGAAATGTTTGAGGTATTTTATCCCATGAAATCTGAACCCCAAGGCGTGGTATGTAAATATTGAAACAGCAGTTAGACCCAAAGTAACATTGAGATTCGCAGTCGGTGACATAAAGCCAGGGACCAATCCCATGTAGTTGGAGATAAGTATCAGATAGGCGAAAGTGGCAATCATCGGAAAAATGATCATGGCCTTCTTTCTGTCATGAGTCTGATCGTAAAGAAAATCGTCAAGACCTCCCACAAACATCTCCATCACATTCTGCATACCCGTGGGTATCATATCCTTTCTGCTGGTAGCTACCTTGGCCAATACAATACAAATAATCATGGCTAAATAGCTATACTGCATGTGTGGAGCAAGAAGTTTGGCAAGTAACCCCTCTCCCCCATGGGCTGGAAGCCCGACCGCATCCAATAAAATACTTAAAAAAAGTAAAGGGTGTTCCATGGCTAGACAGCCTCCTTAAAACAAACTCTATGAATCACCATAGCCAACAATAAAATATAAAAATTAATTACCATAACCGAAAGACCTATAAAAAACCCTATGGGTGAAACTAATTTGGGAAATATTAAAAAGGCCGCTGTCACTGCCAAGGTAATAAGCCCCAGTCTGACAGCCAGCCCTCCGTAATAAACAATCACTGTATGCCAACGGACCATGCGCTTACAATCGCGCTCAAGCCCTATACAATTTAGATTGGCTATGAATCCGCCGGCCAAGATGCCAGTGACAATATCAATAGACGATACCACATTGGCCACAACAGCCATCAGCACCAAGAGTATCCAGTTTGCAAATTTATAGTACTTAATGAAATATTCGTCTATATTTCCGCTGATTAATGCCTTAAACATCTTCGTCCTGGCGACCCGGAGCATGTGCCTCCGGCTGATCTTTTCCCTTTCCCTCCTCAGGTTCCTTATTAAAACGCTTGGTCAGGACAAAAAAATTTTTAACAGCCCCGGCAATCCCAAAAAAAAGGCAAATAAGGGTGAGCCAATGACTTTGACCATCAAAAAGCCAGGCATCCAGATAATAACCCGTAATAGCCCCGGCAAAGATGGAAAAAACCACGGACATGGCGATGGCACTGGCAACGCTGAAACTGCGAAACTGCGACGCAAGTTCCTCTCTTATAGTACCCATATATCACCATAACTTATTTGCCGACCGGCCACTCCGTTAATCAAACTGAACGGGGCCTCATTCATTTTATATTATTTAAAAATTCTCACAGGAACTTTCCTGTAGAATTGCCATATCAATTAGCATAGGAAAACACGACTGTCAATCCATTTGTATCAAATCGGCCTCTCATTTTGGTGCAATCTGCCCGCGGCTGGAAAACGCGGGTATAAATAATTACCACCGAACTGTAAGCGTTTATAGGGTGCTGCAAATGCGAGGCGGAGGGTACGCAGACGTACTCCCTGTACTTCAAGTGCCCGACCTGCCTGCCGGCAGGCAGGCAACAAAGCAGATGAAGTGCCCTGTGAACGCTTACAGATTCTTGAATGCTGATTCAGCATCCTTCAGGGTCTCTTCAATCACATCCCAGCCATGGGCCAGGGAGACAAAGCCTGTCTCAAATTGGGATGGAGCCAGGTAAACCCCCTCCTCCAGCATATTCCTGAAAAAACGAGCATAAAGATCGGTATCGGACTTAAGCGCAGTCTCAAAATCAACAACAGGACCTCTTTGACCAAAAAAGGCCGTCATCATGGACCCTATACGCTGCAGACAACAGATTACCCCGTGCCTAGCGGCAATCTCAACAAGACCGTCTCCCAGGGCCTCAGCCCTTTCCTCCAGGACCTCATAAAATCCGGGACGGCTCACCACTTCAAGGGTTGCCAGACCGGCAGCAGTGGCAAGCGGGTTCCCTGACAAAGTCCCAGCCTGATATATAGGACCTAAAGGTGCCATCTTTTCCATAATTTCCCGCCTGCCGCCATAAGCACCTACCGGCAATCCCCCACCAATTATCTTCCCAAGACAAGTGAGATCCGGCATTACCTGGAAATATTCTTGAGCACCACCCGGAGCCAGCCTGAACCCAGTTATAACCTCATCAAATATTAGTACTATGCCCTTCTGTTCTGTCCACTCCCGAAGTGTAGGAAGAAAATCCTCCCTTGGGGGAACTACGCCCATATTAGCAGGAACCGGTTCTACAACAATTGCCGCTATTTCATCTCCCTCCCTGTCAATGACGGTCTTAAGGGCCTCCAAATCATTAAAAGGTACAGCCAGTGTATTGGACACAACCTCTTCCAGCACCCCCGGACTTCCGGGTATACCAAGGGTCGCCAAACCGGAACCGGCTTTTACCAGAAAGGAATCTGCATGCCCGTGATAACAGCCATCAAATTTCAGGATCTTTTTTCTGCATGTATATCCTCTGGCCAAACGGATAGCGCTCATAGCCGCCTCTGTACCAGAGTTTACCAGCCTCACCTGTTCAATAGATGGCACAAGTTCGACTATTTTCTGTGCCAGGGCGACCTCCCGCCAAGTCGGTATGCCAAAACTGGTCCCGGATGCCAGTGCCTCTGCGACCGCCGCCTTTACCTCATGGTGCGCATGTCCTATAATCATAGGACCCCATGAGCAGACATAGTCGATGTATCGATTTCCATCTACATCATATAAACGGCAGCCATCTCCCTTCTCTACGAATATGGGATCGCAACCCACTGACCTGCATGCACGTACCGGGCTGTTTACTCCGCCAGGAATCAGCTCCTGGGCCTTTTGAAAATAACTATTTGAAAGATGATGTTGCACTTAGCCTCCTACTGTAACCTAAATTGAGCGATTAGCCCTTAGCGGTTAGCGGTTAATTTGCTGTTGTTTTCCAAATAGGTTACTAACACCTAAAAGCTAATGGCTAACAGCTAATCGCTTAAATTATAATGTAACTAATCACAGGGAAATAACTCGCAAGAATCTCCTCTTACCTACTTTCAGGACCGCCGGGGATTTATGAAACTCGATTTCCTCAAAATGCACCTTGTTTCCGTCAATGCTTACCGCACCTTGTTTGATAAGTCGTCTGGCCTCGGAGGTACTCTCCACAAGAGCGGCCTCCTTTAGAATTCTGGGAAGATAAATTGTCTTTTCATCTGGAGACAGCCTGAAATCCGGAATGTCATCAGGAATATCTCCCCTGCTGAACTGGGCATCAAAATCCGCTCTTGCAACCTCTGCGGCAGAGGCACCATGAAACCTTTGCACAAGCTCCTGTGCAAGCCGCACCTTCACATCCTTGGGATGGAAACGACCCTCATTAACCCCTTCTTTAAGCCCTTTGATCTCATCCAGATCAAGGCTGCTCAGCAATTCAAGATATCTGAACATTAAATTATCTGAAACGGACATAAGCTTTCCGAACATATCCTGAGGCGATTCGGTAATTCCTATATAATTACCCAAAGACTTACTCATCTTCTGGACCCCGTCCAGCCCTTCAAGAAGCGGCATGGTTATCACTACCTGAGGCTCCTGACCGTACTCTTTCTGTATATGTCTTCCTATTAACAGGTTAAAAGTCTGGTCGGTACCACCAAGCTCGATATCCGCCTTTACAGCTACTGAGTCATAGCCCTGTATCAGGGGATAAATAAATTCATGTATTCCTATAGATTTTTGGGCATGAAAGCGTCTTTTAAAATCATCCCTCTCCAACATTCGGGCCACAGTATGCTTGGCACACAAACGGATCATGTCTATGGACTTTACCTGCTGCATCCACTCACTATTAAATAAAACCTCGGTCTTTTCCGAATCCAAGATCTTAAATATCTGCTCTTTATATGTCCTGGCATTCTCCTGTACCTGCTGAGGAGTTAAGGCAGGCCTTGTCTCTGACTTTCCGGATGGATCTCCAATCAAACCTGTAAAATCCCCTATTAGAAACATTACATGGTGGCCAAGATCCTGAAAGTGCTTCATCTTCTGTATAAGTACTGTATGCCCCAGGTGCAGATCAGGGGCAGTTGGATCAAAACCGGCCTTGATCTTAAGGGATATACCGGTCTTAATGGCTCTCTTTAGCTTACTCTCCAGCTCGTTCTCATTGATAACCTCCACAGTCCCCCGATTAATGAGTTCCATGGCCTTTTTCAGATCCTGTTCCACTTTATACAGACCTATTTCGCATATTCTACGGCCCTTGTCTCCCGTATAACCGTCACCTTGATTTGACCGGGATAACTCAATTCACTCTCTATCTTTTTTGCCACCTCCCGGCATAGAAGCGGGGTCTCCGTATCAGACACCTTATCACTGAGAACAACTATTCGTATCTCCCGCCCTGCCTGGATGGCATAGGACTTCTGTACCCCTGTAAATGACTTGGCAATATTCTCTAAATCTTCCAGGCGCCTCACATAGCTCTCAAGCATTTCTCTCCTGGCCCCGGGTCTTGCTCCTGAAAGGGCATCCGCTGCCTGTACAAGGACCGCCATCACGGTATTCGGCTTTACATCTTCATGATGTGCGGCAATAGAATGCACGATCTCCTGAGACTCACCGTACTTCTTGGCCAGATCAGCACCTATAATTGCATGAGGTCCTTCTACTTCATGGTCTACGGCCTTTCCAATGTCGTGAAGCAGTCCGGCACGTTTTGCCTTCTTTACGTTAACTCCAAGCTCAGAAGCCATTATTCCGCAAAGGAAAGCGACTTCGATAGAATGCTGCAATACATTCTGGGCATAGCTGGTACGAAAACGAAGTTTGCCCAAAAGTTTTATCAATTCAGCATGGATCCCATAGGCTCCGATATCAAAAGCAGCCTGTTCTCCTGTCTCTCGGATGGTATTGTCTATTTCTTTTTCTACCTTTTTTACCACCTCTTCAATACGGGCTGGATGAATTCTGCCGTCAGCAACCAGCCTCTCAAGAGCAATTCTGGCCACTTCTCTACGCACTGGATTAAAACCTGATAGAAGAACCGCTTCAGGAGTATCATCGATAATTAGATCTATCCCGGTGACTGCTTCTATAGCCCGGATATTTCTACCCTCCCGGCCTATTATACGTCCTTTCATCTCGTCACTGGGCAAATGTACAACTGAAACAGTCCGTTCAGCTATATATTCACCAGCATATCTGGCTATGGCCAATGATATTATCTCTTTGGATCTCTTTTCTGCGATATCGCTGGTCTCGGACTCTATCTTTTTGATCAGTTTGGACGCATCCTGTCTAACCTCTGCTTCTAATGTCTCGAGGAGACAGTCCTTGGCCTCTTGAACCGACATACCTGATATCTTTTCAAGCCGGCTCCTCTGCTCATTAACGAGTTCCTTAATCTCTTCTCCCTTTTCTTTTAGGGTATGTTCTAGCTGCTGCAATACCTTCCCTTTCTCAAGGACCTCAATTTCCTTATGATCAACAAGCTCATATTTACGATTTACCTGTTGCTCTTTTTGTTTTAGACGCCCTTCTTGATTGTGCAGTTCGAGCTTCCACTCTTTTATATCTTTTTCAGCCTCTTTTTTTAATTGAAATATCTGCTCTTGCCCTTGAATTCTGGCTTCCTTGAGCAGTGTCTCTGCCTCTAACTGGGCATCTTTCTTTAAGCGCTCAATTTCTTTTATTGAATCAACCATGTCAACAGTCTTGCGCTTGGTAAGCCATATACCTGCAGCTAAGCCGACGCACAAGCCCAAGATGGTCGAAACTAAAAGATAAAAAACTTCCATGACGGGTGCTCCCTTCCATATAGGATGGCCACACCCCATCTCGACTCCCCAAAGGAGCGTCTGGTGACGGTTACATAAGGATTTTGTAGGCGTTTGAAATCCAGATCAGGATCAATTCAAAAACATGCTGTGACTATTAAAGGCCTTTTAGGTAAAAAAATTCCTCTTATGAATCATTCCAAAGACTTTTCCCAAATCCCGAATAAAGAGGACCAACTTCGGTTTCTTTTCAAGATTTTTGTTTAATAGGATCAAGTTCGCTTAAAAAGCCTCGTTAAAATAGTCAATCTACTATTGCAAACCGGCCGGATTTCAATGTACATTTTATGGCATCTTCAACCAGGAAACCGAGTATGGCCGTTGCTCAATTTGCCTCAAGCACATATTATTTATGTGCAACCTATTCCATATCCTTTTATATATATGAACCCGAACGGGGTTATAGCCCACATAATCCCCCGCTTATGCCGTGTCGACAAAATCTATTGAACCTGGAAAACCAGGTGGGTGTCTCATCCGCTATTCGGGAAAAAGATTTCTCTCTTTCCATCCCTATGCGAAGAGGAGACTCCCTTTAATAGAGAGTTGGCTCAACAAACTCTGTCAATCACCAACACAGCAGGGGAAACAAGCCATCTTAATTCTTCCGTTTAATTATATTACCATAATCTGCTAACTTAATCTATTACTGAATCAATTTTAGCAACCAATCGATTGGTCTTGCTAACGACCGTCTCTTTTAATTCCCTCAATTGATCCCTGAGTAATATATAATCTTTACCGATATTGAGCATAGCTAAAACTACCATCTTGTGGGAGGCCAAGCCCTTGTTGGAGGTCTCCTGTTCTCTAACTTTCGATTCAACGTATTCTACGACTTCCTTGACATCAACTTCAGGGTCATCGGCCTTGAGTTCATAGATCTGCCCAAAAAAATTAAATTTTATTTGCGTCATTTCCGGTTTGCCTAAACATCCAAAGGCATATCAGTTTGACGTGCTGTGGCAAAATCCTCAGCACCTCTTGATAATGTATCGACCTGATCGATTTTACCCAACAGGTCTGTAACCCTAAGACGAACATTTTCTCTCTCTTTTTCAAGCCTAGCCAATTTATCTTCAAGTTCCTTTATCTGGGAAACCTTTTCCTCTGTCTGCCTGCGAAAATCATCCCGCTCAGACACCAACTGTTCGCAATATCTTAATAAACTATCGACTTTATCTTCTAATAAGTGTAGTTCTTGATCGCTCATATGCCCTCTCCTGAATTTAAAAACATTAAACCCACTGGTTATACGTACGTCAACCCTATACGCCTTATAGTGTAGGCTATACTTTGCCAAAAATGAAGGCCGGGAGGAACCCCAAAAGCAAAATCCTTCAAGCAAACTTCCACTCAGGCACCAATCAACTTGCTAAAAGGAGGTAATGTGGTACCGGGCGGCACTTGCACCCCATCGAGATAACTAAAGGCACCCAATTTTGCTCCCTTACCCACTATTGTACTACCCTTAAGAATCACATGGGGACCTATTGTGACGTCACGGTACAGCACAACGTCCGGCTCTATATAAACAGACTCACAGAGTTCGAAAGTCACCCCGAATTCCAGCCAACCTTTTTTTATCCTATCTAATAAAATAGTCTCTGCCCTGACAAGATCCGCCCTTGAATTGACTCCCAGTGCCTCATCCTCAGTAGCAGTGATGACAGCCCCTGTTAAAACGCCCCTAGATACTGCAAGACCGACTATATCAGTCAGATAGTACTCCCCCTGGACATTATCACAACCAATGGAATCAAGGGCATCAAATAAAAAAACCGAATCAACTGCATATATTCCTGTATTGATCTCGGTGAGGAGTCTCTGGGCCTTGGTGGCATCCTTCTCTTCGACGACCCCCAAGATTTGAGATCTATCGGACAAAGACCTGAGTATACGTCCATATCCTGCCGGACTTTTCAAGTGTGCAGACAATAAAGATAAAATCCTTCCGGAATCTGCATGATCTTCCATAAAGGAGGCAAGGGTGCTCTCTCTCAGTAAAGGCGTATCTCCACATATAATTAAAACATTGCCACGGAACTCTTCCAGGACAGCTTTTGTACACAATACCGCGTGGCCCGTACCAAGTTGCTGCTCCTGCTCTACCAAGTTAACGTTATATCCTTTTAGACAATCTCTAACAAAATCGCCGCCATGCCCCGTAACCACGATCCTGGAAGAAATATCCAGATTACGTAGCAGGCCAACAACGTGTTCTATAAGGGGCTTACCAAGCAGGTGATGCATTACCTTCGGGATCTCAGATTTCATCCTGGTTCCCTTCCCGGCTGCAAGTATAATACAGGCCCAGGGACTACTGCCCTTTGAAACGGAATTTTCTATCATATTGAAAAGATTTAATAAATAAAAAGGGCAAGCGCACGGCTTGCCCTAAGCAAAATATATATATTTAAATCAGGGTGATAACGTTAGTGACCCGCTATATGTATTCTTGTAAGTGCCCTGACAAAGGCCGCCTGGGCACGAGCAAGGTCAATATCTCCCTTTCGTGCCTCAGCCTCCTGCAATCTGCGCTCAGCCCTCTCTTTGGCCCTAAGAGCTCTCTCCACATCAATTTCCGTGCTTAGTTCCGCGCTCTCAGCCAAAACGGTCATGCGGTTGTTGGATACATCACAAAAACCACCGCTTAAGGCTATACGGACCGTGTTACCCTCATTAAGATAATGCATCTCGCCTATCTTAAGCGTGGCTAACAGGGGAGAGTGATTGGCCATCGCGCCAAATACACCATCCGTGCCAGGTGCTGTAGCCAGCTCCACTTCCTCACTCACCAACAACCTCGACGGAGTCACTACTTCGAGAAGTATCTTGTTTGCCATTTATTTTTCCCTATACCTACACCTATTACTTTTTACATTCCGAAGCCGGATTAGTTATTATTACTCTTCAGCTTCATCGCCAAAAAAGTCATTATTATGACATCTTGGCTGCCTTCTCAACGGCCTCTTCTATACCGCCCACCATATAAAAGGCACCCTCAGGCAGATCGTCATGTCTACCCTCCAAGATTTCATTAAACGCCCGAACCGTATCTTCCACCTTGATGAACTTACCCGGTATGCCTGTAAAGGTCTCGGCTACGTGGAATGGCTGGGAGAGGAACCTCTGACATCTCCTTGCCCTCTGCACAGTGAGCTTGTCCTCATCCGAGAGCTCATCCATACCCAGGATTGCGATAATGTCTTGGAGGTCTTTATATTTCTGCAGGGTCTGCTGAAGAGTTCTTGATGCCTTATAGTGCTCTTCACCAACTATATTGGGATCTAGAATACGCGACGTAGAGTCCAAAGGATCCACAGCAGGGTATATACCAAGCTCTGTAATCTGTCTGGAAAGGACCACTGTTCCGTCAAGGTGGGCAAACGTAGTGGCCGGAGCCGGGTCAGTCAAGTCATCAGCCGGCACATAAACGCACTCAACAGCCGTAATGGAGCCCTTGTTCGTAGAGGTGATCCGCTCCTGTAATGCACCAAGGTCCGTAGCAAGTGTAGGCTGATAACCGACTGCAGAGGGGATACGGCCAAGCAGCGCCGACACCTCGGAACCGGCCTGGGTAAACCGGAATATATTGTCTATAAAGAAAAGCACATCCTGGCCTTCCTCATCACGGAAATACTCTGCTGCCGTAAGCCCGGTAAGACCTATCCTTGCCCTTGCCCCCGGCGGCTCCGTCATCTGACCATAGATCAATGCGGCCTTGGGCAGAACCCCTGAATCTTTCATCTCGTGATACAGGTCGTTTCCCTCGCGCGTCCGCTCACCGGCCCCACAGAAGACCGAAATACCACCATGATGCATGGCGATATTGTGGATCATCTCCATCATGATAACGGTTTTTCCCACACCTGCCCCGCCGAAGAGGCCCATTTTGCCGCCACGGGGAAAGGGAACCAGCAAATCCATGACCTTCACGCCGGTCTCAAGTACATTGACCGTGGTATCCTGCTCAACAAAGTCCGGACATTTACGGTGAATGGGTAATGTCACGCTGTCGTCAACTGGCCCTAATCCGTCCACAGGCCAGCCCACCACATTCATAATCCGTCCCAAAGTCGGCTTACCCACAGGGATACGGATGGGATCACCTGAATCCCGAACCGGCATGGCACGGACCAACCCGTCCGTGGTATCCATGGCAATCGTACGCACCATGTTGTCTCCAAGGTGCTGGGCAACCTCAAGAATCAGATTGTCCTCCTTGTCACTTATGGCTGGATTGGTGACAAAGAGACCGTTTAAAATAGCCGGTATTTTCCCAGGCTCAAACTCCACATCGACAACAGCACCGATCACCTGAGATATTTTCCCCATATTTGCTCCAGTTTCACTAGCCATTTATCTTACTACCTCCCCAGACACCTAAATAGGCGCCGAATATTTTTCTCTAAAGCCCATCACCCTCACTTGAGGGCCTCGGCTCCGCCAACTATATCCATAAGCTCTGCCGTTATTGCACTCTGCCTAGCTTTGTTATACACCATGGTGAGGTCTGCGATCATGTCTTTGCATGCACGTGTAGCATTGTCCATAGCAGTCATGCGCGCTGCCTGCTCGCTTGCCCCAGTCTCCAACATGGCGTGCATAATCTGCACATTTACGAACATGGGCAACAAATTATTAAGTATTTCTTCAGGATCAGGCTCATATGTATATGTGGCCCTCGGGCCTTCCGACTTTTCTCCTTCACCCTCTTCAAGGCCTTCGGTGCTGATAGGCAGGATGCGGTTCATGGTGGGACGCTGGACGGCAACATTTATAAACCGTCCATAAAGCAACTGCACCTCGTCCACCTTTCCCTCCAGAAAGAGGTTGATGACCTCCTGGCCCACCTGCCTTGCGTTGAACATCTGAATGTTGTCCATAATACCTACACTGCTGTGCAAAATCTCGACAGGGCTCTTCTTAAAAAAGGCGTTACCCTTCTTTCCCACACAGGCCAGGCAGCCCTCGCGACCCTCTCCCTGTTGGGCTTTAAGGAACTTTTCGGTATCCCTAATAAGATTTGAATTAAACGCTCCGCACAACCCTCTGTCTGAAGTCACCAGTATCAGCATGACCTTCTTCACAGGCCTGGCCGCCATGAGTGGAAAGGCATCCGGATTTATACCCGCACCTGCCAACTCCGCCATGACCCCGGAAAATTTCTCGGCATAGGGACGGAAATCCTCCATGCGTTGCTGTGCCCCGCGCAACTTTGCAGCCGCCACCATATTCATGGCCTGCGTAATCTGTGCAGTCTTTTTTATACCTACTATCTTAAGCTTGATATCTTTCAGTGCCGCCATTAACCAACAGCCCCCCTTAGCTCCTAAAGATTACGGTTAGCCTTGAACTCCGTGACGAAACCACTGATTGCCGAACTCATTTTCTTGTCAAGACTATCATCTATGGCCTGCTTTTCCTTGAGTTCGCTGAAGATATCAGGATGTTTGTTACTGACAAATTCATAAAGCTCCTTCTCAAAATCCCCGAGCACGCCAACAGGCAAAGTATCCAAGTGCCCTTTTGTGCCGGCATAGAGAATGGTCACCTGTTTCTCCATTGGAAGCGGTTCATACTGCGGCTGCTTCAGGATCTCAACAAGACGCTCACCGCGTGTCAATTGGGCCTGCGTGGCCTTGTCCAGATCACTGCCGAACTGGGCAAAGGCGGCAAGCTCACGGTACTGGGCCAGATCGAGCCTTAACGTACCTGCAACCTGTTTCATGGCCTTTACCTGGGCTGCACCCCCGACCCGGGACACGGAGAGGCCGACGTTGATGGCCGGCCGGACACCAGCGAAAAAGAGTGCCGGCTCCAGATAAACCTGCCCGTCCGTGATGGAAATAACGTTTGTTGGAATATATGCAGAGACATCACCCTGCTGCGTCTCAATGACAGGCAGGGCGGTAAGACTGCCTGAGCCCAACTCCTCGTTCTGCTTTGATGCCCTTTCCAGAAGCCTTGAGTGATTGTAGAAAATGTCACCGGGGTATGCCTCACGTCCCGGTGGACGCCTCAGCAGCAACGAAAGCTCACGATAAGATACTGCCTGCTTTGACAAGTCATCATAGAGAATAAGTGCATGTTTACCTCGGTCACGGAAATATTCGCCCATTGCGCAACCGGAAAAGGCAGCCAGGTACTGCAGGGATGCCGGCTCACTGGCACTCGCTGCGACGATGGTAGTATATTCCATTGCCCCATGACGGCGCAGGGCCTCTGCAACCAGGGCCACTGTAGCCTGCTTCTGCCCGCAGGCAACATAAATGCAGTAAACGTCTGTTTCCTTCTGGGCAATAATAGCGTCCACACAGATGGCCGTCTTTCCAATCTGTCGGTCGCCAATAATAAGCTCGCGCTGCCCCCTGCCCACCGGCGTCATGGCATCGACCGCCTTCAAACCGGTATAACACGGCTCGTGAACG
>DQXT01000035.1 GCA_011042225.1 Deltaproteobacteria bacterium
ACACATCTCCTGAATATATTATATCTGGCACTCGAATTCGCCCCTCCGGTCATGAATAAGTACCGGCTATGTCCTGTAGCTGCACAATCTTCAATAAGGTTATAGGTACCAGCCATTACAAAGGAACTACAATAATTATCTGCCACTCCTTTCCTTACCGCAATGCAATTCGTTATCTTGCAGTAGCTGCCTCCCAGATAAAACATGTAAGGGGGATAGTTAGTGTTTGAAAATACACATATAAAACCGTCGATATGAATGTATTTAGATGTACTTCCCAGCTTAACGAAAGAATCGTAGTAGTTGAGAGTACCCCGATTCTCAATCCTTACCATAAGTGGGTGTCTTGCCTTAATTACCGTGAACTTGTCTCTCGATGGCCCATTGGGGATGTTAACTTTATCTGTGTTGATAAAGTTCCCATTTTCTACATAATAGGTTCCGTCATCCACAACCACTTCGTCTCCTGGAGACATCAAACGAATCGCCGCCTGAAGATTGGGGAAACAGTTAGATGGGCTCCAATCCCCAGGGACTGAACTCCCAGAATTCTTTTTGCCATCACCACTTACATAAAAAACGTCACCAAAAGCCGCAACCGATGAAAGACAAATAAATGATAAGGCAATGACTAATGTCATAACCATGCGAATTCTCTTCCAAAAGTATTTCATAACACCCTCCAGTCTTCATAGGATTAGGCTGGCCAACTAAAGCCACGTTGAATTTCTTTGCAATTTCTATGCCTCAATCAAAGAGATTTTTAAATTCTTCCATTTGGGACCAAGACTTTTTTCCCTGAATCAGGTGCTGATAACCTCGTCATCAGCTATATGCTGCTGCTAAAACTTAGCCTGAACGCCAACTTTGCTTGCAAGTATCTGTTCATAGATTCGGCAATATCTGTGGGCAATATTAGACCATGTATATTTACTAACGCTAGAACGAAGTTCCACCGGCCGCCATTCCTTGGCGAGCGCATCAATCAATTTTTTTTCTATCTCAACCTCATCTCCAGGTTCAAATAACATTCCATTTCCATCATTTACTATTTCCGGGATGCCCCCTACGGCACTTGCAGCAACAGGTATACCGCACGAAAGCGCTTCCAGCACTACATTAGGTTGCCCTTCATCAAGGCTCGGAAGACACAGAATATCTGATGCCGCCATCCATAAAGGTATTTCGTGGTGTGGTCTTATACCCACAATTCTGACCCTTGATTCTAATCTTTTTGCCAAAATAAATCTCTTGACCTCACTCCTCAGGGGACCATCTCCCACAATAATCAATTTTAAATTAGGCACTTGTTTTCTTACCATATTTCTAACGGCCATGAGTAAGAACCTAATCCCTTTTATTTCTTTAAGATTTCCCACAAAAAGAACAATCTTATCCTCATTAGAAAGGCCTAAAGATCTACGAACAGCAGCCTTGTTTCTCAATCTGAAAGCCTTCTTGTCTACGCCGTTAGGCACAAAGTAAGCAGTAATTCCGGTTCCCCCGAGACCTCTAAGTTTAGTCAAGAGTGCTTTACTCACCGCTGTACATCCATCGACATTTCGCAATGCCCATCTTATCTGAGATCGCTTAAAGAAATGCGTAGCTTCAATATTAAGATCTGACCCCCTTGCAGACACAACTACGGGTAGTCCTAACATCTTCCCAACAATCGCTGATGCAACACCTTCTGGATATAAGTAATGGGAATGAATCAGGTTGTATGGGCTGTGGCGCGATTGCTTCTTTATATGCCACAGTAAAATAGATGCCACCTCTGCGGCATGGAACGCTTGAGAAATCCTTGGTAGGACAAAATAACGAGGGAAAAAAACAGTAATGCCCCTCCACGACCATCTTCTCGGCAGCTTGGAATATACCCTCCAATCCCCAAACCTCGAGGCACTTGAGGATTTTGGGAAAAAAGGTATTGGCTTTACCACTTCCAAATCGTAAAATTTATTGAGATGAAATGCAGTCTCACCAATAAAAATCCCCCATTGAGGTCTCTGCGGGTTTGGAAAGGAGTTTGTAACAATAAGGATTCTGCGCCTCATTAGTGGAGGTTGCCCATGATTCTTGGTGATACTACTGAAACCTTGGAATTTTTCCATGTAAGACAAGAATTTTCCTTCTCAACTAAAATCCTGACAAATCACGTCAGAGGCGCATAAATTTTGTCACATCGTGCTGGGCATGTTAGTTCGCTATGAGACGGCATCTAGACCAGCTGAGAGAAGCTGCAGGTGGGAATAACGCCACTTAAGAAATTTCAACGAAAAATTGCATTGACTCTCTCAATCACCTTCTTGGCATTAGCATTCCAATTATACTGCACCTCAATCGATTCCCTGGCTCTTCTTCCCAAATGATTCTGCAATTCCCTATTATTCAATACTCTCATGACTGATTCTGCTAGTTCCACTGCTGATCTCTTGCTAAAAATCAAGCCATTCTCCCCGTGCTGTATCACGTCTCTAATGGGAATGTAGTCCGGAGCCACAACAGCTTTTCCCAATGCCATATACTCAAAAATTTTCATTGGTGATCCATATTCATTTGAGTCGGGCATCACTGCCACATCAAAAAGGTTAATATACTCTGGAAGTTTATCATGCGGAATGTCTCCAATAAAGAGCACTTTATTCTCCACGCCGAAAGACCTCGCTAAAGATCTTATCTTAGGCAATTCTGGGCCTTTCCCTATAAGGATCAGAGTGCATTCGGGAATCTCTTTGTGGATTATATTGAAAGCCGCCAATAGTAAAGGTAAGCCATGCCACTCATAAAATTTTCCAACATAACCTATTACTTGTTTTCCTACAAGGCTTAGCCTTTTCTTAAAATGGCAATTTACGGGTCGGTTGCAGAATTTATCTGCATCAGCTGCGTTAGGCAGGACAATGATCTTTTCAGGTGTTATACGATACTGTTGGCAGATAAGATCGCGTAAAAAGGTCGAAACGACGAACAGTAAATCGGCATTGTGAAAAAGCTCCTTTTCTATTAACTGACACCTCGGCCTCAGTAGTTTGGATCGGTTTCTCACTAAAGGGGTATCACACGTATAATTTACCTCTAGCACAAATGGCAGCCCTTTAGTTTTGGCAAACTCTAAACCGCTTCTACCAAACAATGCATATCTTTCATAAACAAAATCGATGTTACATAATCCACAAAATCTTTTTAGTCGGCTCCTAGCAGATCTCTGATAGGCAATCTCAAGGGCTTCGAATAAGATCTCAGGAATACTACTGCTAAATAAGCTGTATGCAGATCTCCTGAGGGTTCCCCTGGAATACCCTCTGAGATTGCTCTTCTTCTTTGACATGCAAGATAATCCTTGGGGCGAAAAGATGCAAACATTGTTTCCCAAAGATTTCCATGCGTTAACCAGTCCTTGGATATGAACTCCCTCTACCCCCGATCCTCTTGTACGATGAATGTATAGTATATTCAGGCCGTTGAGTTTCGCCATCTAAAACAAAAATTTTCCTTTAAACTTTCGATTCCTGGCAAATTTCGTACATCATTTGGAAGTTTTCACCTTGGCGTCCGTTTCTTCCCACTCTCTTTTACCTCTTTCTTCTGATTGGCCAAGAAAATTGCTCATAGTGTAAATCTTGTCCCCCGCAAGCTCTTTTACAAAATCAATTATCTGGACTATGCGATCCATATCTATTGAAGAATCAACGTTAGAATGATGAATTAATATACCAACAGGTTGAAACGTCTTTTTGGCCTTAAGGATTTCCCTTGACACCTCACTAACAGGCTTAATTTGGCCACTCCTCGATGACTCGACAGAAATAGATATTTCCACTACGGAGCGAGTCAGCGGGAATCTGAATCCGTGATAGCTGACTTTTTTGCCCGCTAAGAAATTTCGTCTAAGCAATCTTCCCACCCAGTAGAAGACTTTTCCATCGAGGGTAGGCTTAAGTTGTTTCGAAAATACCTTAAATTCGAGCTCATCCACAACAGAAATGGTATCATCTGTAAAGATGTGCTCAGGAGGTGTAAAAATAACAGGGTAGTAACCAATTAATCCTATCAATATATCTCTGCCTTTTTCGATCAGTTTCCTTTGGCGTGCGCGGCCTGAAGTATGGGAAAATTCCTCCAAATCGTGTGAATATCCATGTTGACCAATCTCAACTAGATTAGGGTGTGCTTTTTTTAAAGTTTTGATATAATCTGCGCTTTCCTTGCTGAGTGTTGTTGGTATTACCTGCAAGCTGAACGGTATGGATCTTTGGATAAACTTTTCCACCAATGGACAAAGCAGTTTAAGGTCCGAACTCCAATTACCGACATCGTCAATTCTGAAAAAGAAACCATCTTTTCTTGCTAGTCCAAACCTCATTCCCTTGAATGCATTCCTCTCCTCGATAAAAAGGTTTTAATCTTGTATCTCAGATTTTTTAAAAGGGCAGATCTAGCAAGACTCCATTTCATTTTTACTAAAATTCGGGCACCCACTGCAGAGGAAATCCGCCTGTTGAAAAGGACGTATTCATTTATCCTCCTGGTATTATTCGTCCATTCAAATTTATACTCCTCTTCCCCTCTTAGAAAATCATATTCCTCCAATTTATTTTCAAATGCGTCTCTAATTCGGTTAATTAACAACAAGCTACCAAGCCTGTATCGCGAAAATGAATTGTCATATCCGGAATTGTAGGCAAACACCTTGTTGTCGAAGACGAAACTGAATGCATATGCTCTTGGCGTTCCGCCCACAAGGGCAAACCAAAGATCGAGCCATCCTCGCTTCATAAAAGACTTGAACACATCCTGAAAAAATTGTTCAGTTTTACAATCCCCCTGAAGCCTTGGATTGCCCTCGATGTATTTCCATGTGCGCCTCTCAATTGATTTCGCCTCCTCAAATAGGTTTTCTGCAGGTCCACATTTGTCATTCTCAGAACCCTTAAAGTGAACCACTTCTATGTCGCCGCCCCTGAGTATCCTCCTTTCCTTTTTTCTAACCCTCTTTTTTTTGCCTGTCGCTGCCAAGTATTCGTCCCATGTCATGTTAATATGGATATAGGGGCTTTTTGTATAGGCCCGAGAAGCAACTTCCAACCCATTTTTCTTCGCAGCTGCCAAAAAGAACTCCCTTTCTTTATCAGACCAGCAGATATTGTTGAGAACAAATAGGTCCCAATCATCCGCTCTTGAGGCTAAATAAGACAAAACCTGCCCGATTACAATGTCTCTAACCCCTCCTCGAGCTATGAAATCCAGATAGTCAGACCTGTCAGGACAAAGAAAAGCCAGTTGTTTAAAAGGGCCAACTGATTTTAAGTATAAGGGGCATATTCCCAAGCATAGAGGACCGTCAAAAACAACCAATATTCTCAGCTGGTTACCAGCACCAAATGCATCCCACCACGCCTTGCACCACTCGTATGACTGAAATGGATACCTGTGATCAGCTTTAAAAAGAACTTCGTCCCATAGACTTCTAAGCCTTCTGAAGCCTTCCTCATCAAGAACAAGTTCTATATGGGGATCTCTTGTCACTTCTTCATCCAAAGGCGTTATTTGCTTCTTTTTTGAACAATGGACCCCTGAGACAAAATTTCCTTGTACAGTGCTTCGTACTCATTCACGGTTTTCTTGATCGAAAACTCCTTCCTAACACGCTCAGAACCTTTTCCCCCCATGGTCACTCTCATTGTCTTGTCCAAAATCAGCATATCAAGGCTCTTGGCAAGGGAATAAGGGTCTCTGGCTGGGACAACTAGGCCAGTAACACCATCTACCACGATATCCGCATTCCCCCCTACTGATGTACATACTACGGGTAGTTCAGCAGCCATGGCCTCCAAAAGAGTTAATGGGGTCCCTTCGCTCACAGAGGAAAGCGCGAAAATATCCATGCATGCCAGCAACTGCGGCACATCCTTTCGATTACCAACGAAAGAAACATTTTCCTGGATGCCCATGCTTTCTGCCAACAAAACACATTCATCCTTCATAGGTCCATCTCCGACTATGAGTAGATGGCATTCTCTGCCCCACCGCTTCAGTAACGAAAAAGCCTCCAACAGAGTTTTATGATCTTTTTCCCATGCAATTCTTCCAACATTTCCGATAACTATGTCGGCGTTAATTCCTAAGTACTTAGTCCGATCCATAAAGACTCCCGCAAACCTGTTTACTTCTACTCCATTGATTATAGTAACTAGTTTATGCGCGGGAAATTTATCGATATTAACAGCTACTTTTTTGACGTCCTTTGAAACGCATATGATCTTATTGGAAAGGAATCCGGATATCCTGTTGAGCCAGAACCTGTTATATGGCTTTTGATAATTGCGTCCGTGTTTGGTATGGACTACAGGGATTCCCGTAATTCTTCCCGCTATACTTCCATAAAAATGAGGTCCAGGATTATGGGTATGGATCAAGTTGATTTGATAACGGTAAATAAACCTTACTAGACTGTATATTGTTCTAAGCTTGTGTCGCCCGTAGTTATGAAGCTCACTCCACGGCACACATTTGTCAATCAAGAGATCCTCATTATCCCAAATCTCATCAAGACAAACTAGATGCATTTTGATATCGTCAGAGCTGTGTGTTATCAAATCTAAGACAACTCTTTCCAGACCTCCTGTTTGTAATCCCAACACAACGTGCAAGACATTAATTTTCTCTCCTTTTCTGAGCTGCAAACTATTCCTTTTTACGCTGTCACAGAGATTAATATGGTATTTAATAGCACTGCAATGCAGAGGGCACCACCCACTTCTACCTAGCTGTATCCACCTCTAAGGCGCCCAGCACAATCATTAAGAAGCAAGTTGAACCCTTAGGATCGAATAGAGCAAACAACATCAGTTAAATCACCCGCATCTCGACACACAGCTTACCTTTCCTCATATTATTTCGTTAATGGCAATCAGCCATATTGCTACTAACACTAACACCATCGAAAGAAGAATGATGCGAGCGTCCTTCTTGCCGAACCCATCTAACCCTAAACATCTGCCTTTAGCAATCATCAGTCGTTGTGCACACGCCATAAAACCTAGTAGCAGAAAGAGGGAGTCATTTTCCAACGTAATAAAAAATGTGGCAATGCAATACACGCCTAGACCAACTAAAAGCATTCTCGACTGAACATCAAGCTCCGAATCTGCTGAGCGAAGGGTGTAACAGGATACTGGTTTGAAGGCAAAATAGAGAATCCCCATCCAGATGAAAAAACCTACTAACCCTGTCTCGGCAAACACTTGTACATAATTATTGTGAGCCCTCAGCCCTGTTTTAGGGGCAAATATCCCCTTCCCTACTCCAAGAAGAGGATTCGCTCTTAACATCCTTAACCCCCTCTCCCACATCCAGGTTCTCTCGTGTGCAGAACTATCAGAAGACGACAGCTCCTTCATCCTTCCAGGCATAAATTGTGATATTATTATAAGGCCCAGTACTATAATTATAATTGCCCGGGTTAGGACTTTTGCGTTCTTTGCGAACCTAAAAATACCCACGAACAAGATACCAGAGCACATCGCCAGGACACTACCTCGGGAATTCGTGTAGTAAATACCTGCAAGGGCCACTATGAAACCCAACACTGCAAGAACTCGTTGGATAGAATTCTTTCTGCTCCAAGCAAATTCTAGCAACATTGACCCGGCTGTTGCCAAGATAAGCCCGTACACATTAGGTCCATCCCAGTCACCCACCCATCGTACCCTTACCACATCATATCCTGGATGAGGTGTGACCCCAGCCCATCCAACCCCTGTAACTCCTTGCTGTACAGCTTGCACTCCCAGGACAGTAACCACTATGAGGAAAAATGCGATGCCTCGCGCTAAGGCCTTTTCATCCTTTACATTTAGTAATACCATAGTAAAGACGAGCCCCCGTTGGACCCACATGACCATTTCTCCAACTGGATCATGATGCTTACCATAGCTCAATAGGACTGACATCAAAATAACGCCTATATAGACAAAAACCAGTATTTCAAGGGATGTTTTCACCTGTTTTTCTCGCTTTTCGCCAAGAAATGCTCCCCACAGTAATCCCGCCGGAATTAAAACATAACTCACCGGGAAACCGTGAAACACAGGCATCCAATCTTGAGGCCTAATAAAGACGGCTATTATGTATAAATAAAGGAAAATCAATTGCGAAGGCCTTCTATTTCGTTTTATAGCGACTCCGAATAGGCTGCTGACCTGTACCCTAGGTAAAGATCTTTGGGAAAAAATATGTAGCGACCAGTCGATGAAGTGTGTTTGGAGCCGATGTCCGCCTGATGTCAAGAGGTGTTATCTTCTCCCATCGATTAATACCCGTATTAAACGAAAATCCTAGTCTAAACCCACATTCTTTAGCCACCTTGTGAGTATGCAAATCTATATGGGCATAATTCCCCACAGGATATGCGATTGAGTTGACTTTCTTACCAATAGTTTCTTCCAAGATGCGCTTTGATTTGATCATCTCCTCCTTCTGCTCATTCGGTTCTAGGGTGCTCAAGACCCTATGAGAATGCGTATGAGTGCCTAAAGCCATTCCATGCGAAGCCAATTCCCTCAAGTTATCCCAGGTCATCAACTCAGAATTTATCTCTTCAATGCCCGGCATTTCTACTTCACACACCTGTGAGAGCTCTTCTAACATACACTCTGTGCTACCTGCTTTCTCTGATTTCATAATTTCCTGAAAAAATCTTATCGCCTCTCTCGGATGGCTTTCAATATCAAAGTTTCTCCCGCGAAATCTTATTGATGACTTCTTTGACTTTTTGACCAGATATGCGATGGTATCCCACCAACCAAGCTGTCTTTCATCTATTAAAAGAGTTGGTATAAAAAATATCGCCGGAATATTCAATTCCTTTAATAAAGGAAATGCTAAATCAAAATTATCTCGATAACCGTCGTCAAACGTGATAAGAACGGCGTTGCGAGGCATTGCCTTTCCCTCATATAATACCTCTAAGAGTTCCGCTTCTGTCACCAAATGTGTATTCCTTTTCAGCCATATTAACTGCCTCTTAAATTCAGATCGGTTTGGGCCGAATACGGCATCATCGAACGCTGTTCGGAATTCGAGCGAATCTGGCCTTATCCTATGGTAGTTAAAAACAGCCAGGTTGCCTCTTGACAGATAATTCAAGAAAACCCATAGACCTGATACATACATGAGCCTGGAAAGTGCCTGTTTTTTCCCTTTCACAGAATCTCTCTCCTTTTTTCGAACGGATTCGATGTTTGCTAATTAATCCGGACTCCTCTTAGGAGTTGTCAAGTTCTCGCCCTGGTTTAGTTACCCTGGTGGATCAGCTTATCGCCGCTCCCAATCTTACTCTGATTTCCCTTGTAAAATTTTTTATCCTATCCACTTCCGCCTCAGAAAAAAATCTTACAAGAAATAGCAACACCGGAAAACCGCACAATGCCCCTAGTTTTAATGTTGCCGAAACATATGGGCTCTCGGCCCATCTGAAAAACACAAAGCATCCGATAAAAATCCCTGTGAATCCAATCTTGACAAGCCTATTCCATTCGTATGGCACAAAAAAAGCTCGCTGGGCGAAGACAAGAGTAATCCCTGAAACAAAGGCATGAGTAATACATTGGGCCACGCTGGCTCCGTACACGCCCCACGTGGGCACCATTATCCACATTAAGATAATGTCCAATATAGCTGCCAAACCAAATATCACAGACAATATGCGGGTGCTTTTTTGAAGGTATATGCCCAGTTGAAACATGTAATAAAGCCCCGACCCAAAAAGAGTAGATAAAAGTAATATGGGGAGTAGATTAAATGCTTCCCAGTACTCCTTTTTAGCCATTATCTGCAACGCCTCACGAGACAGGCCCAGGATCGCCAAGCATACCCAAACGCAAATTAAAGTAAAGTATGTTGTCACCCTCGAGTAAATCTCTTTGGCATCCTCTTGTCGTGAGATTGCAAATCGAAAAGGCCCGTAACCTTTTGTGAACGGCTCAACGGCAAGGAACCTAAAGACGCTGGATATTCTTACCCCAAGTGAGTAAATACCCACCGCACCTAAACCTAAAAAGAAGTTCAAGAAAAACCTTCCAAGACTTCCTATTATCGTTCCACTTATTCCCACTGCAATGAGTGGAATGCAATACCAGAGCATCTCCTTAAACTTACTGGAGTCAACCCGGATCCCACACTTCCTTACAGTGAACCCGGCCAAGACCAACCATGTCAGACTTTCAGCTATTAGGTTTCCCATAAGGACGCCTAGCACAGCCCAGTCGAGAACTACCACCAAATATATGGAAAGACTAAGCTTCGCCACGAGTGAGAATACAGAAAGCTCAACGAATAAGACAGCTTTCTCTATTGCTCGTATGTAAGACAATAGGATTTCCTTGGAAAGCCCGAAAAATAAGGTGACTAAAAGGACTATAAAATGAAGAGAATACCGGTTGCTTGAAAAAAGACCGATCGAAAGATATTTAGAAAAAAAGCATAATAGGAAAATGATAGGCCCAACTACCGCACAATAAAGTACGAAACTGCTAC
Organism: Deltaproteobacteria bacterium; assembly: GCA_011042225.1. GTDB lineage: Bacteria > Desulfobacterota > Dissulfuribacteria > Dissulfuribacterales > UBA3076 > UBA3076. The sequence goes on from DQXT01000035.1 coordinate 10,540, forward strand.
TAATGACAAGACGCCTCTCGGCCTCACTATCATACTCAAAGTAAAACCTGAGTGTTGCGTGGGACAACTGTCTTCCTAAGAACACTGATAAGACACTGGATGTCATATATAATAATTCTAGAGCGCCGTATTGTTCAGGGGCAAGGTATCGGGTATACACAGGGAGCAGGAGAAAGGCGGCGACTCTTCCAAGCAAGTCACCTATGCCGTAAACGACTGAGTGTCTTCCCAATTTTTTTAGCTGCTTGAACATTCCTTGCGTTCTCGAGAGAGCCGGGCCACTATACTATCCATATCTTGGCGGCTAACTGAGATCCCCACGTAACATCGCTCCCTCCTGAGAGGCAAAACGATGCAACTTACAGATATCCTACCATCATGCGCCCACCTTTCTGAGAAAAAACTCTAAAGGCTGCTTGATATTTATTTGATATTGCTCTTTATTGTAATTGGACATTAACGCTCCCCCTACATTCGTAATATAGTGGATCCAAAAACAAGCTGCATAATAAACCACTGCATCCTGACTTATTGCCAAGGCCTCCCTGTATTCGTCACACCACGCCTTAAAGCAAGGATCTCCTCCGCCGCTTGAAAAGCAGTTCATTATGAAATCGATTATCCCTTTCGATTTCTCATAGTAAAACGAATACCAATAGAAATAGAGGAGATCAACAAAAGGCAAACCCATAACCGTTCCAAGATCCCAGTCAAAGACGCCACTTACTCCCTCCGAGTCGAACAAGATATTCTCAATCTTGAAATCCCCGTGCATTAAACCAAGCCTCATTGTCCTTCCCATGAATCTTTCTTTCAAAACAGATTCAAGAATGTTAATTCTGTCTTCATCCTTGCCCTCCTTGCCGTACTTTTTGAGGGTTCTAATATCCTTACCGATAATTTGTGTGAATGTTTCTTCCTCTATTTTATGCTCCCGGCCATTATCGAGGACAAACGAAAACAAGTAAGGTCGAACCTTACCATACAATTCCTGACAATTCGCCGAAGTCATCACACACATGCATCCTTCCAAATATGTCTCCAAAAAATATAGCTGGTTCTGGTATTCACCTTTCGTCACAGGTTTGGGGACTTTTTTCGAAATGAGAACTGTCCCCCTTAACTTTTCCAGCATAGCATAGTTTGTGCTCGCTCGCGCAATACTAGATCCAAATCCCAAAGGTATCCTGCAAATATACTTCTTACCAAAAGGTCCGCCCAGCCGCAGCAAAATCGTATTTGGGTTTCCTCTAAAGTATCTTTGAACCGTAAGTGGGCCTTCAACCAATTTGCTTGATTGGATGTTCTCAAGCAGCCCATCCATGATGCTTCTCTGATTCCTAAATCTAGACAATACCAACACCCTAGAAGGAAATCCCAAGATACTCGATTTTATTGCATGCTTTAGAGAATTGGATACCAGCTTTTTGGAAAGACAATTTTCTAAAAAGTAATCCCCTATTTCCTTCAAACTTTTTCTACTCCAATTTCTGCTTGGAAGGACTTCTCTTACGTCTTCAGGGGCCCTCCTAAAGAAGTAAGTTCTGGTGCATACGAAATTGAACTCTTTGGACAAGCTAACCAACTCGCGCCGACTAAACCCCCTTGATTCCCACAATGCCTTCCTTTCCATCCTCACCTTTTTTGGAGATAGGATAATATTGGTCCATCCTTGTGTGGCCCTGCCAGCAATTTCCCTGAGTACCGACTTTAAACCTTCCTTTAGAGTCGCTCTAGGCATGACATTTAGCAGGTCACTTGACAAAATAAAAATACTTAGCTCAATTTCGCATTTGAAGTTTAGAAGTGAATCAGAAACTACATCATTAAGGAAAACGACGTTCTCCACGCCCAAATGCCTTGCTCTTTCCTCTGCTATTTTATTCATATCAGGAAGAAATGACCAAGATAGAACCCTGTTATAAATCTTGGACAAAACTATAGGGGCAGCGCCGAACGTAACATCGGCAATAAATATATCCTTGCCACCTGGAGGAGGGAGAAGTAGTGCCCACGCGATCTGCCCAGAACTCATTTCATTAGTTATCCACCTACAGGCCTGTCCACTATCCTGCCAAGTCCAGCGCCTCAGCCCTCCAACCCATCCATGCTTTTCTACAAATTGAGCTAATTGCTTTACCTCTCTGCGAAATTCGACCATTACTTTTCACCACGCATTATTTTATGGAAAAACCGTGTGAGTTTATCCTTAAGATAAAGCAATCCCGGCCTTGGGTCTCGCAGATCGAAAGGCTCTACAGTTGGCATGGTCAAGACTTGTCTAAATAACCTGCTAACTGGCAATCCCCCATTACCAATTTTCTCTTTAACAACGGCCAAGTCCCTTTCAAGGCTTATCCAATACCTCTTTCGGCCTCCCTTGGAATAAATCGGCCGCTCACAAGAACACAGTCCCGCCAAGTCACAATAGGCCATGTAAGGAACATTCACCCTCATTCTGGTTGCCAATATAACCTGAGACCAGGATCTGGCATTTAGTTCAATTATCTTGAGTCTCTCGTCCCTTGCGTCTCTTTTGAATTCGATTTCGAAGATTCCTTTATACTTGAGTTCTGATATAAGCCTTTTTCCTAGTTCAAAAAGGCCTGGGACAAAAGCACCTGAAACGCAGGTTCCAGCCCCAAAGTCACTCTGCCTAAGTTTATTAGTTATAACGCAACACCCTATCCGCCCCCCAGGTAATGAGTACCCCGCAAGCGCAAACTGGTTTTCCACGGGCCCGGGGACAATCTCTTGAATAATGTATTTCATCTTTCGCTTTGAGAGCCTTTCGCATACTCGCTTCAAATGGTCTACATCCTTTGCAATGTGAAGCTTTTTACCATCAACTCTTTCAAGCAAATGTGTAAAAGCTGGCTTAACTATGCAGGGGAACGAGGCTATTCCTCGACCAATTTTTCCGACTCCCTCATCTTCTGCATCTCCAAACCAGGTCTTTGGACTGGGGAATCCGTTTCCCTCAAGCCACAAATAAAATTTGTATTTGTCAACCGTGATATCAACGACCTCTGGTGGACCGCAAGCGATCTCTGCAAAGTCAGATACTTTCTTCCAGTGCGTCAAAAGAAACACTAGTGCGTGATCACTGGTAGGGAAAACCACAAGTTTCGGGATAGAGGCCTTACAGTTCAGATGCCATATTGAAAATATGGCGTCGATGGTCCTATTTGGGCATTTATCCATTGGAGGGACCCGAATGATATGGCGGCAATACCGTGAGCTATTTCTATATAGTTGCTTATCATCGTCATCAATAACGATGCTTCTGACACCTTTTTCGCCTAGGCTCCGAATAAGTCCAAGGCCCCCACTCCCCAATATTACCACTGGAGGTAAAGTATTGAGGTTGTAAAGAGGGAATTTTAGGTTCCCATTTCTAGTCACAGTATATTCAAAATTCAAATTGGCCTGATGCACTTCCTCTAGGACTGTCTCTCTACTATTGAGATACAGCCTCTAGCCGTCTTTTGGTGTTAATCTCCAGGAATTTTGCATAATTGCTCACGCATAAAGTTTATCTCCGAGCATGTAATTCGTGACACAATGGCCGAAAAATAAAAATAAGCGCACCACCTCCGGATAGCGCTTTATCAAAAAAATTTTCGCCTATAATTCAACCTTGGGCAGAAGTCTTTTATACCTGTGCCAAGGGTTAATAGCCCTCTCAATTCTCATTCCACAATTTTTGCTCAGATGGCATTGTAAAACGTGGAGCCCCAGTACATATCCACAGTAAATCCACCCTACTTTCTCCAGACCAAGATTAACAACTGCTTTTATCGCTGGCTTGTTTATGGTTCTTATAATCCCATAAACTCCCTCAAACCCCTCGTTTCGCATTTCAAGCATGGCATAAGTATTAAGCCTTTGATACACTCTCTTGTTTCTGAACTCCGGTAGGACAAATCCATTGCTCGAATAATAAGATTTATCTTTCATATTAAGGAAAAAGTTCAGATCCTTTGAGTAAATTTTCCCTACCCCAGCCCATAAGAATCCTACCATACGACCCTCAAAATACACTGCGAAACAGCGGTGTCCTCTTGACAATCTCTCTTTGGCTTCTTCCATAGAAAAAAGATAGTTCCATTTCGTGCAATGGTTGTCGTGTAGCTTCATCAACTCGGGAATTTCCTTCTGCGTGACACGGGCGAATGATGCGCCATCATCTTCCTCCCGCTCATTTGGAAAGCGCTTAATAAGATCCAAGAGTGAACCTCCGTAGACCCCTACTGACTTAATAGACCAAAAAAGCTTGAAATACCACCTTATCTTCTCTCTCATACTTTCCCCAAACGCTTAGTTTATAAATCGAACATTAGCCTTAATATATCTCTTGCCACAGGTCTCATATTCTCTTGGTTCTGGACCTCATAATGAACTAGTAATCCGGGCGATGTGTTTACCTCGTTGACCACAAAAGATCCAGGCGTAGCCTCTCTTACATCCCTTGCAATCAGGTCAACTCCAGCCATCTTAGCACCTACTGCCTCTACAGCTCGCTTCCCAAGCTCAATGAAATAAGGACTTATCAAGGGTGTGACTTCAACATATATGCCCCCTTGGAGCCAGTGGCAAATATCCTGCAAAAAGACTTTTACCCCCCTTTTGGGGATCGACTCAAGATGATATCCCTGGCGCTTTAAGACCTTAATAGTGCTTCTCGATATCCTGACCTTGTACAAAATGGGCCTTGTGTTTCTGTGGTATTCAATATACCGTCCTTGTTCAATTCTATTTACGTTCGTCATTTCAATAAGCTCTCTCACGCTATTATGGCCATTTCCTTGCACATAGGCCGGAATCCTCGCACAGGCACTTAGAAACTCATTATTACAATAAAGAAGCCTAAAGTTGCTGCCTTCATAAAATTTCTCCACGATCACTTCCTTCCCATAAACTCCCGCCCCATTCACAGCCCACCAGATGGAAAAAAAAGATGCCGGTTTGATGAATACTCCACGTCCGTCACCAGTATCCCTCGCTGGCTTAACAACAATATGCCCCCCTATCCGGCGCCGGAACATGAGAGCGGAGCGGTAATCCCCCCTTTTTATGACAACATGCTCAGGAACTGGAATGCCAGCCTCTTTCATAAGTTCGCAACACAAAGCTTTATCCCCGGCTACCATCAACGTGCCCTCCCCATCAAAATCCGTGAAGGAATGCCAAACATGCCGTACCTTATCTCCCTTTCTGAGGCGAAGCACATCATTCCTCAGAACCCTAGCTTCGATCCCGAAACCCAGCGCTTCTCTGAGATAGTAAGAGTAATCAACCCTACTGAAATCGTCGCTCTTTTTTCCAGCGGCAGATTGCAAGATACACCGCAATGCCGAAATGGCGCGTATCAGCAAAACCGACAAGACTCGTATTACCTCATACACGGGGGATTTTGAATTCTCGACTTGAGCCATAGATCCCTAGGGTAGCTAAATCGTACAAAGCCAAAGAAGTTGCACTGTCCTTAGGCACACCCATCCTTTTTTTGTTCCTCTTTTCTCAATCCAATAACTTCAGAGGTCCTCACGGGCAGCAATTCTCTCTGGTGACAGTCATCGATTATTCTTGGTAGCACCTCAATAATTTCTCTAGTCTTATCATGCAATAGTATAATATCACCGCCCTTGATAGGGCTTTCTGAAAAAAAATTCAATAGCTGTGAGGTACTTGTACGGAAGTCTTTAGGATCCAAGCTCCATAACACGATAGGTATTCGTCTGGACCAGGTATAATACAAAAGATTTATACCAAGTTTTCCATACGGTGGACGGAGCATTGGCTGTGTTACATCGAAAAGTTCAAAGAATCTCCCAACCTCCTCTTCAAGCAAATTAAGTGAGGCACCTGAAAGTTCTCTATGGCTCATCGTGTGGCAACCGATTTCATGTCCGGCCTCTGAAATAGCGGAAACGCATTCAGGATACATCTCCATTTTTCTACCCATTAGGAAAAAGGTGGCGATAGCAGAGTGATTCTTTAGTATGCTCAGGACCTTCGGGGTATATACCGGGTCTGGGCCGTCATCGAAAGTCAACGCGTATTGATTATGTCTTTTCTTGCCTCTGCTTTTTACAATGGGCCCTAAAACAATTTCTTTTGCCACGTATTTTATGAACCTGGAAACCACCTCATCCTCATCCTCTCTATTCGCGCTTCTTGAGAAGGAAGTCACGATACTTAGTAGGGTCAGGGCCACAACCTTGCTCCGCCGCTTTGATTATATTATACATCTCTCTGGCTGTTACGTAGTGTAGACAGTATTTCTCGCCGTCGTTAAATTCTTTCTCAACATACTCCAGAAACAAGTCCATGGGTTCGCCTAGGACGACCTCAAAATTTCTATCTTGGGCCCCATGTGTATGCACTTTTATAAAAATCCAATTTGGTTTTCCTATAACATGTATCCACTGTGATAACCATAGGTTCCATCGCCGTGGCGAGGGCGGATTATCCCAACTGATTTCTCCGTTTTCAATTCTGGGTTTGCGTATCTTCTTCCACATTCCCATGTCCAAACACAACGGCCCTTGAATAATCATCAAATCCCCTTTTTCGCAGGCCCCAACTCTTACATCACTTCCCCAATCATGAGACTTTGGTAGTAAAGGATCATCCGTCGCATAGTAAATGCTATTTATCTTTCGTGTTTGCGTATCAGAAGGAGCCGAAGGCAACGTAAAGTCTGCATAGCACCCAGTCTCTCTCAGTATCGTAATTTCGTTGTTCACTCCACACCATTTACCATCCGATCTTGAATTATCAAGAGCCCAATTTCCATGGATAAAACCATACATTACTTCATCACTATTCACATGCCTTGAAAGAAGGTTGTGAGTATCCCAAAGAATCTCTTTGAAGCGATTTAGTGAATTTCTTAAGTTGTCACTTGTATCATGATTATGGTGGTAATGGATTTCCACCTCCCCAACCCCAAGTTTACATAAAGATGCTAGCTTCTCAAGAATCTCTTGATCATACTCTTCAATAGGGTAAAAAAAAGTGTGTTGAAGAGGCACGCCTGTCCAGTCCCTGTGCCTTCTCGCCAGTTGCGGATAAACCTTTTCCCACATCTTAACTCTCTTTACTGCTGCAATTTCATCAGCCTCCCGCCAAAAAGGTTCAAAATGATCGACAAAGCAGAAAATTATATGGATAGGGTAAATTACTTCAACAGGCCTCAGTAATCTTTTTATTTTGTTGATCATGTACGTGGGCAGCCAAAACCGCAAGTTTTTTGGATCGAGCCTTTTCACTTAGCGTCTTTCCCCTTTAATCCGCCTACACGTTACGACCTGACTCTTGATTTTGCCCATTCCAGACAATTCTATAGCCTTTAAACCCAAACAGTCCACTTCAACCTTCTTTCCGTCTAGCGCTTGGCTCAATGGAGAATGAGAAGAGCAAGAAAAGGAAGCTGCCACTATGTCATTCAAGGGAATTCCAGTCCATATTGGGCCAACAAGGCCCTGTTCTTGGGTGTTAACAATCCCCCATTGGCAGCCTGAATACTTGCCGTACCCCATTGCTGATTTCCTTCAATAATTATTGGGCCTTTGGGGGTAATAGCTATATCCCATCCGATCGACCTAATTTGGTAAAAGGTTCTTTGTGCCTTTGCTGCCAGCATTAGCACTTCCTCCCAAAAGGGTATTTGATATCCTTCAAAACAGGTTTTAGTAACAGGATGTGCAGTAACGGGAAATCCATACCCCGGTTTCCTGAAACCCCTTCTTTCAAGCCTGCCTGTACCTAAATCGATTCCCACAACAATTCCTCCTTTGGAGAAATTATCCACGGGGGTTGTATTAGCACTGGTCCTCAACATTCCAGCAAGAAAGTTAACTGAACCATCTTTACATATAATACTTATGAGCCTGATCGTATTTATTGAGTGAGGGTTAATTTCATCCATTGCATTGTGCTGGTTCACAAACTCTTGCACAATAAGATCCTTCCCTTCTATTCTTTCCGACTGGACCTCGATCTTTGCCTCTCCTATATTTCCCCTTGAACGTAGTTCTGTTCTGCTAATAACATAAATGTCTTCCCCCATTAGCCCAAGAACCGGCTTCAATACAACTTTTTCTAATCTTTCCATCTCCATAAACTCTACCAAAGACCTACAATCTCTTAATCTGCCCTTTCCGTATAAACCATAAATTTTGGGCGTAGGAATACCATGAAATTTGCACATGCAATGGAAAATATACTTATCGTGAATTAGAAAAATGTAAGATCTTGGCCACAGAACATCGAAAAACTTGTCCTTAAGATAGGGCGAATCTGGATCATCCAAATAATTTCTGAAAGAGGATCGGTCCCTGCAGTCCATTCGGAACAAGTGATAATTTCTCGGGAAGATTTTCAAAACGAAAAAAAGGTAAAGATAGTCAATAACCTTAGTATAAAACGGCTTTATGGAATCCTTGTCTTCACAAGATGATCGAGAACTGAATCCATTGAAGAGACCAAAAATTCTGGAGTAGTGCCTGTAGAAACGCCGGAGGAACAGCAAAACCCTGACAAAAATCTTTATCAATCACTCCCTCTTAAAAGGCCTCGCACATTCCATATCAAGTGTGCGAGGCCTGTTGAGTATTAGTAATGTTATTTATCAATTGATGGTGGCTTCAAGTTGAAATTGTAATATTCAAATATGGGCTCTATATCATTAAGGGTCGCAAGTATTTCATCATCAGTCTCGCCTAGCAGATAATGCTCCAAATAAACATCGGCCAATATATCCTCCATATCGGCTACCGTGAAAAACATAATGCCTTTATTAAAGGTTCCCACATAGTAGTTGCTGGAGTTACATCCGCCATAAAAAATTCTCGAATACCCCAGTTCCTCATGAGGTATCTTGATAGATCCGGTATAGAGAATCGTTTTTCCGAACTTTATCATTGACCCTGAATAATAATGGGGTTTCCAATGGAAGCTGTTATCTACATACACTGTGCCAACAATATTATGCACAAAGTCAGCTTTTGAATCTGAATCACTGCCTTCAGGGCCGGTGACTGTGAGAGTAACTGTGTAGGCACCTGGCTCAGTGTAGATGTGCATTGGATTGGGCTCATAGCTAGTGGAACCATCGCCGAAATCCCAAAACCATTCGGTTATATCGCCCTTACTTTGATCTATGAAATTAACGATTGTCTTTTCTGAGCTCATGCGAGTCTTGGCTGTAAACTCAGCTTTCAGCACAGAACTGGGACCCACCACTACAAAGGACTCCTTCGCTGTTGTTGTAGTGGCCCCGGAGGAATCCATTACCGTCAAGCTGAC
>DQXT01000076.1 GCA_011042225.1 Deltaproteobacteria bacterium
CCCTGATCTCCATCACCCCTCCTCTATTATACGCAAATGAAATATCCTCTGGAGAAGAGCCTTATTACATAGGCAACAGGAAATGCCGTCTCTGCCATTTTGAATATTTTAAGGAATGGGAAAAGGATCCACACGCCAATGCCTTTGCCCGGTTAGGCAGAATGAAAAACAACCCTTATTGCTTGAAGTGTCATACCACTGGCTATAGAGAGCCACAGGGCTTTGTCAGTGAAAAGATTACACCAGGACTGAGAGGAGTCCAGTGCGAGGCCTGCCACGGTCCCGGCAGTAAACATAAAGACTTTCCCGAGGATATGGGAAGTCTTCCCATCGGTAGAAAGGTAGACTATCAAACAGTCTGCATTAAATGTCACGATCGCAACTGGACCCCGGAATTTAATTATGACACATACCGCAAGCGAATTGAACATAGACACACAGACCAGCCCGAAGCATCACCCTGAAGACAAAAGATACCAAGTACTTAAACTTGTCCTTATTATAAGTACTGCTCTTTCCCTTCTTATAGGTGGCGCGGCTTTATTCAATATCAAGGCCATGCCGAAATACACCTCTTTGAATAAAGTCGGGAAAGAGATACTCGAGGCAGTAATAGATATGCAGTTAGAGGAGCAGAATTACCTGATTTATAATGAAGAGGCCTCTTTGCATAAAGCAGAGGACAAAATAAACAAAATAAAAAAGGTGCTTTATTCATATGAAAAGTCAACATCTAATAAAAACGGGGAAAAGCTTTTAAATCTTACTGAATGGGATGAGGCCATAAACCTATATGACAGATTATTGGATCAGTTTAACCTGTACCATGATGCCATTGAAAAGCACATAATTGAGCTGAGGACTTTAGAAAAGAGTATTCTGGCGGTTATATATTCAAAAATGAATCCGGAGCGCGGCATCATAGCCTTACAGGAAGTTCGTATACATGAAAAGGGGTATTTCCTTTACAGACATTATCCGAAACAGTTACAAGGGCATAATTTTCAAGATAAGCGTAAGGAAGCGGTCTCAAATCTCCTGATGTGGGCACAGCATGATCAAAGAATTGATGAATTGATGAAGAAAGACGATAAATTGTTTAAGACAATTTTGAACTGCTACAAGAATCAGGATAATATCTTCCCTTTAATAAAAAAGGAAAGCAAAAAAATAAGAAGCCTTGCCGGGAAATTAATTGAAGAAGGGAATACAGGTCTATCTCTCATTTACCATCGCTGTGCCTTTCTTTCTATGATCCTCGTGCTTATGTGGCTGACCGTAGCCACTGGCATCATCTTTACCCGGTTTCGCTGACAGGCTCTGTATCTGAAAAAAGTGGCTGATGGACATATTTTCATTACCGAAAGATTTAGGCATTCGGACAAAGATTATATTGTCCGTAGTTGTTCTACTCCTATTCGTTGCCATACTCTTCTTCTGGGCCAGCTATATGCACGAAAAAAAGGGGCTTCTTGCAAATATGCAGGACAGTGCTATTGCCTTAAATCGTGTATTGACCATCACTATCACTAATCAGAAAAACATCGCTGAAAAGGTAAATCTGCAGACACTCGTTGAAGAGCTGTCTCTGACCGAAGGGCTCTTCGGTGTTTGGGTAATAGATAAAAACTGCCGAATCACATCCGCTACATTCAGGGAGCAGGTTGGGGAAATAGCATCTCGCCGTCTCGTATCGGAAGCAATGGAGAAAGGTTATTATGTCAGCGGTTTTGATATTGAAATGGGAGAGAATGTTTACGAAGGAGTCTACCCCCTTAAGAAAAAGAACCAGATCTTTGCATTAGTAAGGGTTGCTTTTGAGTTGAACGAATACTTTCGTATCCCCCCCGCGGCTCGGGTTAAACTCCTTGAACAGATGAAGGCAAACAGCCGTATTATGGCCGAATCGCTCAGTTACACTATCAAGAATATGTATGATGTAAATGAACTGATTCATTTACAGATGTTGGTTGATAGATTAATCCAAGGCTCCAATAGCATATCATGGATTATGATTGTGGACGATGACAGCCGTATCATAGCATGCAGTGATCTTGGTAAAGTAGGCATGATTGCCAATGATAAGGGTATCCGGGAGATCATAAACGGGGCCAATATCTATACCCGCATATTCCCCCGTCAAAAGATATATATGGTCGATATGCCGTTAAAATTCGGTGATGAACTCAAGGGCGTAGTAAGCATTGGTTGCGACGCAACAAAATATTATACTCATCTATCTGAAATCTTACACTTCATTCTGTTGATATCCTTTATGGGTATTGTCCTTGGGTTCGTGCTTTCCTTTCATTTGGCCAACCCTATTATTATGCCTATCAAGCGTTTGATAGAGGCGACCAAAAAACTATCAGAAGGAAATCTTTCCCAAAGGGCTACCGTGATTTCCAAAGATGAGATTGGTACTTTAGCCAAGGCATTCAACCAGATGGCTGAAGACTTGTCGATAACCAATAAAAAAATAGATGAATACAGAAAAACCCTTGAGGAAAAGGTGCGGCTACGTACCAAGCAATTGGAAATAAGCAACCAGGAACTGAGGGAAATGCAAAATGAGCTTATTCAAGCCGACATAGCCAAGTCAGAATTCCTGAGCATAGCCTCTCATGAGCTTCGTACGCCACTGACCACCTTGTTGGGATACAGCGAGCTTCTCCTGACAAGAACCTTGACGGAGAGCCAGAAGACTGAGTTTCTTGGTTTTATCAATGAGGAGTCGATCCGCTTAAGTAATATTGTTGAGGACATTCTGGATATCTCACGGATAGAATCCCAAGAGGGCATTAGATTTGATAAAAAATCTCTGAATCTGGATGAGCTTTTAGTGAAAATTGTCAGGTTTTATTCCGAAGCAAATACCGATTATCGCTTTATTACAGACATAAAACAAGATCTACCCATGGTAAATGCAGATTGCGAAAAGATTGAACAGTCTATAAAGAATCTCTTAGATAATGCAATTAAATACTCAACAGGTGGCGATATTAAATGTAAGGCCTTTGAAAAGGATAATATGGTCTGGATCAGTATCCAAGACTACGGCATGGGTATACCTGAAAAAGATCTCCCCTTTATCTTTGATAAATTCTACCGGGTAAACCAAAAGAATAGATCCCATATAGGTGGCACAGGTCTTGGATTATTTATTTTAAAATTTATTATAGAATCTCATGGTGGTGAGATAGATTTAAAAAGTAAAGAGGGTAAAGGGACAACGATCAGCTTTGGGCTTCCTATTTTCCAGCAAAACAAGGTCTAAAATGAAAAAAATATTAATAGTCGACGATGAAGACAAGGTAAGAAGACTGATAAAAGTTACTCTTGCCATTGGTGACTTTGAGATAATGGAGGCCTCTGCAGGCGAAGATGCCTTGAAGATAGCCCGAGAGACCATTCCCGATATAATTTTACTGGACATCATGATGCCTGGAAAACTGGATGGTTATGACGTCTGCAGGACCCTCAAAAATGACCCTGCCACAAAAGAAATTTATGTTATTATGCTTTCGGCCAAAGGACAAAAGGACGACATAGAAAAAGGAAAGGCTGTATGTGCAAACGATTATTTTATAAAGCCATTCAGCCCGATGGAGTTGATAAAAAAGATAGATAATATCCATTGATTAAGGTATCCTTTAACATAAATAGTGAGGAAAGCCGTTTGCAGAAGATATGGTCTTGTATAATCATAATTTTGATCGGATTCGGCATCTATGGTCTGTATGGATATCTTCGTCTGGAAGAACCGCCGATCGAAGAAAAAATGGATATAGGCCCGGCACAGCCTAAAACCGTTGTTTCTCCCGGCCCTGGGATAACCTCCGATGAGATATTAATTGGTTCATCTCTGGCCCTTGGAGGACATGCCGGCTTTTTGGGCACACAGTATCTTCATGGTGCAATGTGCCTCATCCATAAGATAAACGATGAGGGCGGCATTCATAACAGAAATATCAGGATAATTGCCTATGACGATGAATACGACCCTCCTCAGTGTGTGGAAAATACAAACAGATTAATCAATAAGGACAAAGTCTTTTGCCTGTTTTGCTATGTGGGGACACCAACCAGTTTAAAAATTATAGATATTGTAGAAGACAGTAAGATCCCCCTGCTGGGCATCTTCAGCGGGGCTGACAAACTGCGCTTTCCCTTCAGGCATTATATCTTCAATATCCGTTCATCATACTACCAAGAAACCAATGCCGTAGTCCGCTACTTTATAGAAGAAAAAGGACTGCGCCGCATAGCGGTGTTTTATCAATATGACGACTATGGTTTTGATGGGCTCAAGGGTACACAGATTGCCTTACAAAAATATGATCTTTCTCCTGTAGCTACAGGGAGTTATATAAGAGGGACCCTGGATATTGAGGAGGCCCTTGATACAATTCAGGCCTCTCAGGCCGAAGCCGTCGTAATGATAGGCACCTATAGCCCATGTGCCAAGTTTATAAAGGAAGCCAGGGCCAGAAAATATAATCCTTTATTCTATAACGTTTCCTTTGTGGGGGCGGACAAACTGGTTGAGGAGCTTGGTGATGACGGTGAGGGTATCTTGATCACGCAAGTTGTCCCCCCGCCTACCGAGCGGATTCTTCTGCCCGCATGTGGGCAATATTCCCGCCTGTTAGCCAGATATTATCCGGATGATACACCTAACTTTGTAAGTTTTGAGGGTTTTATCAATGCCAAGGTTCTGATTGAAGCCTTGAGGCGGACAGGACGTGATATTACGAGGGAAGGCTTTATCAAGGCATTAGAGTCCATCAAAGAACATTACGTAGGAATCGGAAGCGCCATTAGTTTCGGTCCCCGTGATCACCAGGGAATAGATGACGTATATTTTACTGAGGTCAGAGGAAGAAAAATCCAGCTACTTTATAAATAAGTCTAAAATCTAAAGGGTTAAAAGCATATAAACCGTGAATCCTGATCACTTCTCTTGCAAAAATTCCATAATCCAGGACTTATTAAAAATCCGACTGCCGTGAATCCAGCGCAGGCTTGGCCGAACCGTTGCATGGACATTATTAATCGGTGATTAGATAATTATCAGACTAATATCAAAACAGATTGGAAATGATCTCATATCCACCGATCCATGAGCCGATCATGCTGCCGAGACCTGGAAGCAAAAAGGCCAAAAAGACTTTAAGCAGCTTGTTTTTCCACCAACCGGTCAATTTGGACATATCTTCCAATACCGTTTCAAATTCACTGACTACCGGAGGCTGAACTAAAACTTGGACAAAGGCGGTGACATAGCCGGCACCGACAACGGGCGTCAGGCTGGTCACAGGCGATGCGACAAAGGCGGAAACAATGGTAAGCGGGTGGGCCAAGGCCAGTATTGCGCCTATGGAAGAAGGGATGCCGTTGGCCAAAATCCAGTAAACTATATTATCGCCGGCTACATCGTAACCTTTTTGCCATGCGATTACACCAAGAGATGCAAGGATGACCACGGGAATAGACCAGCCAATAACTTTCCAAACAGGGGATACAGGGGGGATAACATTAATATCCTCCATCCGGGCTTGTCTGTCCTCAGCTAACGCCTTCTTGATTCCTTTGATATGGCCTGCTCCCACCACGGCAACGATCCGCTCGCCCTCCGCCTCTTTAATCTTTTCGGATAAAAACGTATCCCGTTCGTCGATAAGGACCCGCTTCAGCTCAGGCAGAGTCTTCCCCAGCTCCAGCATAAGTTCTGAAAGGACGTCTGTTTTTTTTAATTCATTCAGCTTTTCTTCAGTAATCTCAGTCCTATCAAATAATCCGGCAAATATACTGGCCAGCAGATAGTTCTTTTTGAAAAAAGAGACGGCATGCCAGGCCCGTCGCAGAGTAACCCTGACATCGCGATCGCATAAGGCTACGGAAAGCCCTCTTTCCTCAGCGGTCTTTACCGCCGCCAAAAGTTCTGCGCCGGGCAACACCCCAAGCTGATTCCCCAGCCTTTTCTGGTAGGAAGCCAGTATCAGATTAAACAACAATATGCTGAGCTGCTTTTTGCGTATAATTTCCTTAAGATCCAGGGAATCCCAGTGTTTCTTTTTGGACAGTGTATCATATCTTTTGGCATCAAGTTCCACGCATACGCAGTCCGGCATTTCAGCGCCAATCACCCTGCGGACCAAATCGACCGAATTCTTGGAAATATGGGCCGTGCCGATAAGGATAATCTCCCTGGTTCCCAAACGGATGACCTCTACATCTAAAGGATAATCTCTGTGTAATCGTTCTTGATCCAGCATCAATATTTCTTTCAATATATATGCGCCTTCAGCAAAAGACCTGAATTTTTATGGGCCAGGCATTAACTTCTGATCTGGGTATCGAATTCAATTTAATAGAATTGTCTAAAAAAAAATAGTCCAAACTTCAATATTGAAAGACAGGCGGATACCCATTAAGGGGACTTTTGGGACTTCGGAAAAAAATTGATAAAATAAGGCTCTGAAGCAATTTTTCTATGAAGAGGTAACCCCGATCACCTCTTCCATGGTGGTTATGCCGGCGAGAAGTTTTCTGAGGGCATCGTGCTTTAGTGTCATCATTCCATCCTTGATGGCCTGATTTTTAATAGCTTCTTCACTTTCTTCAAAGTGTATCATTTCTTTGATTTTATCAGAGGCAGGTAAAATCTCGTAGACACCGATTCTGCCCCAATATCCAGTATTGCGACAACTGGTGCAGCCCATGCCCTTTCTCGCCAGTGCGGGTTCTGATGCTTCGTAGCCAAAGTTCCTCAGGTGATCTGCCGGGATCATTAACGGTTTGCCGCACGACTTGCAGACCATACGCACAAGCCTTTGTGCTACAATTCCAATCAGAGTGGATGCGATAAGGTAAGAATCAAGGCCCAAATCCTTCAACCTCGTAATCGCACTGACTGCATCATTAGTATGCAAAGTGGAAAACACCAAATGTCCGGTCAATGCCGCCTGTATCGCATGCCGGGCGGTTTCACCATCTCTTATTTCCCCGATCATAACGATGTCGGGATCCTGTCTCAGGATATTCCTGAGTATCGAAGCAAACGTCACCTCTATATGTGGTTGTACTGCTATCTGATTAAATTCTTCGCAAATCATCTCAATGGGGTCTTCCACAGTAATAATATTTACATCCGGCGAACTGAGGTGCCTGAGTGTAGAGTAAAGCGTAGTCGATTTTCCACTTCCTGTTGGACCTGTAACAAGTACTATACCATGACTGTTCTGTATCAATTGTTTATAGGTCAGGAAATCCCTTTCTGAAAAACCAAGCTTGTTCAAGTCGCTGAAGAGTATGTCTGCGCTCTGTATCCTCAGTACAAGCTTTTCACCAAAAGCAACCGGTATAGTAGAGACCCTGACCTCTGCTTCATCCTCCTTCCAAGCAACCTTCAGGCGACCATCCTGAGGCCGTCGTTTTTCCGCTATATCCAGTCTTGACATGGTCTTTATTCTAGTGCATATGGGTTCGTGTACTATCCTGGGCAAGCGGTAGATGGTGTGAAGGATTCCATCTATTCGAAGACGTATCCGAGACTGTGTTCTCTTTGGTTCTATATGAATATCGCTGGCACGCTGATCCAGGGCATACTGGAACAGATGATCAACCGCCTTTTGTATATATTTGTCAGAGGACGCAAGGTCCGGGGCCGCCAGCCTCACATACTGTTCAAGATTTGATATGTCCGCTGTCGGAATCTTAAGCACATTTTCAGCAGCTGCAATGGACTGCTTGAAGTCAAAAAATTCACTTATAATGCGCTCGATGTCTCTGCGGGGGGCTACAGAAATAAAGGTTCTAGCCTGACATGCCCTCTCGACATCCTGTTGCAGCTCCTTGTCTTCAGGGTCATAACAGACTATTTCAAGATTTCCATCCTCCCACGAAAGAGGCAAGACCAGGTGTTTTTTGGCAAAAGAGGCCGGAAGTGTCTTCGTCACTATATCCATATCAAGGCGTAGAGGATCTAATCGCCTGAACTTCCATTTCTGATTCCTCGCTATTAGTGAAATAATATCTCCTTCTTCAAGATTAGTGCCTGCAGAATCCGCCCGCGGGAGTTGTAGTGAATCCAACCATTGCACCAGATCTTTGCCCTTCCGGCTGGGTATGGAGAGTCTGGGAATTAATTTACTGATCTGATCTCTTGACAGGAGGCCTTCCTTTTCAAGTATTTGGAAGATATAGTCATGGTCGTAATATGGATGGGACATGAGCCTATGAGTCCTTGTGGTCCTTATTTGGATTATATTTTTTCTTTACATCGGATTAAATCTCTCAGGTCTGAAGTCTGAGACATTGATTTCAGTGACCCGAGGTGAAATAATATTTTTTAATAGTATAAAGAATCTCCATTTTGGGACGCTGATTACATAAATAACCGCGGACTAATCAGGGCAATCAGTGAAATACCTATAAGAATCTCTTGATTGGCCTTAACAATCTGAAAATCGAAAATTCTATGTGCTTTACACGCTTTCTAATATCACCTCATGCCCTCTCAGGGACCCTAAGTACATTTACACTCACTGGCAGGGAGGCACATCATTTGACGCACGTGAAACGTTTGGGGCCTGGGGATCTGGTTGAACTTATAGACGGCTCAGGGATATTGGCTAAGGCAAAAATCATATCTATAAACAGGCCTGAAGTCGGTTTGCAAATTGTAGAGGTCTCAAAACAGCTAAATGATTGCCTGCCGATTAATCTGATTATTGCCCTGCTCAAGGCAGACCACATGGGCTGGATAATACAAAAGGCGACCGAGTTGGGCGTTCAGACTATATACCCTGTAATTACTCAACATACTGTGGTAAAAGTAAATCCTGAAAAAACCGACAGATACCTCGTCCGCTGGAAAAAGATTGCCGGGCAGGCCTTGAAGCAGTGCAGAGGAAATTTTATGCCGAATATCTACCCCGTAATATCCCTGGAAGATGCCCTGGGAAAAGTCCCGTGTGCCGGTGCAAAGATTCTCCTATGGGAGTCGGAAAAGAAACGATCTTTATTTACCGCTTGGAAAGACCAGAAAAATGCTATTCCCGTAACTGTTATAACCGGGCCGGAAGGAGGCTTTATCAGGGAAGAAATTATAGCATGTAAGGAAGCCGGCTTTAACACTGCCACCATGGGTATAAGGACACTGCGTTCTGAAACAGCGGCCATTGGATCTGTAGCGGCCCTGGCGACGATGATGACTTCAGACTTGGAGAAAAAATCTTGAGCAAGAAATGCTATCATGCCCTGGTGTTGGCTGGAGGCTTTGGAATCAGACTGTGGCCAAAAAGTAGACAATCCAAGGCCAAGCAGTTTCTCTGTATCGACAGCCGGGATACACTTCTTAAGCAGACCGTTTCCAGAATTCGGCCCATGTTTCCATGGGAAAGGATATGGGTGGTTACAAAACCGGACCAGGAGAAAGACGTATTAGCAAATGTCCCGGACCTTAACAGATCTAATATACTTATTGAGCCATGCCCTAAGGGCACAGCGGCTGCAATTTCTTTGGCTACAGCCAGGATTGAGTCCCTCTATCCTGATAGTTTGATAGCAGTTTTACCCTCTGACCACCTTATTGAGGATGAGGAAAACTTCAGGTCTGTCCTATATGCCGGGCTTTCCTTCGCAGGATCTAATTCGTCTTTTGTTACTTTTGGGATAAAGCCCGTAAGGGCCGAGCCCGCTTACGGTTATATTGAAATTGGCGGGCTGGAAACCAAGATAGGGGATAAAAATTGCTACGGCGTTTCGGCATTCCACGAAAAGCCGGATAGAGAGACTGCACTTAATTATCTTTCATCAGGGGGCTTTTTCTGGAATAGCGGAATTTTTGCCTTTTCATCCAGGGTATTGTTTGAGGCCCTTAAAAAATGGATGCCCTCGGCATGGGAGACGCTTGAACTTATCAGTTCCTTCTCCGGCTCAACGGAAGAGGCATCCAAGCTCAATCAATACTATAGCTGGATGCCGGATGACTCTCTGGATAAAGGTATCTTGGAAAAGGCCTCAAATGTCGTAATCTTTCCATGTGATTGCGGCTGGCATGATATGGGGGTGTGGGAAACCTATTACGATCTATCGATAAAGGATGATGAAGGAAATGCCATTAATGGAATTGCGGCCTCGATTGGATGCAAAAATTGTCTGCTCATGTCGGAAGGTGGTGTCCTGGTAGCTGCTGTGGGGATTGAAGACATGATAATTGTGGCTGAGGGTGATGCGGTGCTCGTCTGCCCAAGGGACAGGCTTAATGATATTAAACAGGTAGTAGAAAAGATTAAGGAAAAAGGTCTTGCGAAATATCTCTGATGAAGATCCGCGCTAATCACCTTACAATCCTTCGTATCATACTGTTACCCCTGCCCTATTTCTTGATCTACGGAGATATCAAGGCAAAGGTCACTGCCCTTGCATGCTTTGCTCTCTTAGGTCTTACTGATTATTTTGACGGCCTGATGGCCCGCCATGACGGCAGTACACCTCTGGGCAGGCTCCTCGACCCGGTAGCCGACAAAATTTTTATATCCGTTACCCTGATACCCCTTGTAGATCTCGGCATTCTTCCCCTCTGGATCGTATGGCCCATTTTTTTAAGGGAATTTATGGTAACAGAGTTCCGTACATTTTGTACTACATCGAGAAAGCAACTCCGTGTTACTGAACTCGCAAAAATCAAGACTACTCTTCAAATGATAGGAGCGGGTCTGATTTTCATGACCCATATATTCCCGGACAAAACAATTCTTATAGTATTTTTGTCCGGTGCCTTGCTGGCAACTCTATCCATGGCTGCGGTCCTCTACTGGAGGAATCATCACCTCTCAACCCGTGTGCAAAAGGCATTGGGCCTTTTTGCATTTGGGCTTGCAGTGGGGCTGGCACTTAGCCCGCCCCAGATTATTATCACCTATGGCCTCGTTATGCTCGGCATTACCCTGATCTCCGGCAGCCAGTATCTCATTACAGGTCTTCCTGAATGTCTTAGACAAGGGTTGCCGGCCCTGGGAAGGCTTGTTGCCTCTTTAATACTACCACTCTTATCGCTCGCCCTGATGCCGTCAGCTCCTAAAGAGTTGAGCGTCCTGGTGGTCATTATCGCAGCGCTGGAGTTTGGAAGTCAGGGTCTTGACATGTGGGCTGTACAAGAGGGAAAAGTCGATATCTCATGGATAAAAAGACATATAATTATACCTGTTGCCTTACTGTCGCTTTTGCTGGGCTGGATGTTTTATGGGTTTAACAGTGCAGTTCCTGCCTTTCTCTGGACTACAACCGGTCTTTGTATTTGTTATACCATGGCCAATATCCGAATATACTGGAAAGCCTCTTACAATAACTAATCTTATTAAAAAACAAGGGTACGAGTAGATAAGAAGCTCAACTTGCTTGATTTTCAGAAATGGTCCCGTTATAAGAATAAACATGTATGTAGATTCCCGACTAGGGCTTAAAGAGCTGAAAGAACCATTAACTATCAGAGAAGAGATTCAGGAACGCGAACGCCTGATCCTCTGTCCTCAGGCCTGTCTCAGCAGTGAAACCAGGGGTAGACTCTATCCTGTCGAGCCCTGTAATATCCGGACACCCTTTCAGAGGGATCGCGATCGCATCGTATATTCCAAATCATTTCGCCGTCTCAAGCATAAGACACAGGTATTTTTGTCACCAATGGGAGATCATTATCGCACCCGTCTTACACACACATTGGAGGTATCAGAGATAGCAAGGACAATCGCCAGGGCACTTCGCCTCAACGAGGATCTGGCAGAGGCCGTGGCCTTGGGCCACGATCTTGGGCACACCCCCTTTGGTCATGCCGGTGAAACTATTTTAAATGAGATCGTGCCCGGGGGATTTTCTCACCCCCGTCAGGGCTTGAGAGTAGTAGATGTACTGGAAAACGGCGGCCTGGGTCTTAACCTCACCTATGAAGTGCGGGACGGGATATTCAAGCACTCGAAAGGTTTCGGAGAAATCATCCCCAAAAAATCAAGTAAGTGGGCCATGACTGTTGAGGGAAGAGTCGTGCGTATAGCAGATGTCATTGGCTATCTTAGCCATGATCTGGACGACGCAATTAGAAGCAAAGTAATTTCTGAAAGGGACATCCCTTCAAAGTGCAAAAAGGTATTAGGAGAAAATCACGCTACCCGTATCTCTACCATGATCAAAGACGTGATAGCAAGCACCAAAGTAGTAGACGGTGAAATGGAGCTCGCAATAAGTCCCTGTCTTTATGAAACGATGATATGCCTCCGGGCCTTTCTTTATGACAATGTCTACAGGGCACCTCAGGTTCATAATGAGTTTGAAAAGGCAAAAAAAATCCTATTTGACCTGTACGAGTTTTTTTTAAAAAACAAAGACGCCTTTATACGGGAAAATATTCGAATGTTTGAAGTGGAAGCGGTAGAGGTAGACGACAAGACGCCTTATGAACGGAGGGTATGTGATTTCATAGCCGGAATGACTGATCGCTATGCACAGAATCTTTACTCACGGATCTTTATCCCGGCTTCAGTAGTTTAGTATCTTGGTTCTAAACTTCGTATTTTTTGGGCAGAATATTTTGAACTTAGCGCCCTTCGGATGGACTTAGAAAATTTTCGACACGAATTCACGAATAGAACCTTTAAAGGCTCCTACAGAGGTTTCCTTAATCACAGGTTATTTCTTCCTTTCTCATCGTATGTTGCCCAACGGGAAAGCTAAGGGGCCGGGCGGGTTTTCACCTGCGACCCGGCCGAAAGCCCTGACATTTGTTTTCAGAAAAATTTCGAAAGTGGCACGGCCCGCCCGGTCCTCTTAAGCCCTTGGTTGGCCAATTATTTCTTATAAGCCGGTTCCATGCCACTGAGCATAGGATAGTGTTTTACATTCAGGATTTTTAGCTCGGCTTTCTCTGCGTCAGCTGTCGCAGCCAATATGGCATCCGCAAGTCCAACTCCATGTGACTTGCCAAAATCACGTTTGTAGAGCCCACCAATTTTAGCCATCTCGGCGGTTAAGGGGACAACACGAAATAGGGAGATAAAATTCTCTAATACAGCCGGTTCCGCATTTCCTTTTACACCAGCATACAATTCAGCAACCACAATAGCAGAGAGTATGATCCGAGAAGAAAATTCACTTATAAAGGCGACCGCCTTTTCGTGACCGCGCAAAAAATCAACCAGCACATCAGTGTCTGCAAGGATTGAATTTTGCATGACTACTATCGATCCCATTCCGACCTTAGTGCCCTGAAATCAGGAAGGTCTTTACGATTCTTCCAGATTCCAGCGGCCTTTTCCAATGCTGATTCTTTTCGATTACGGCAAGCTTGTTCGATGAAACGATCAATGGCCTAGCGAATGATTTCACTCTGTTTTTTGCCATGATTCTTCGCAATAACCGATAGTTCTGTGCGCTGTTTATCTGTTAAATATATTTGTGTCCTGATCATATTGAACCTCCCATGATGTATACACCAAACATATACAACATATAGGAATTTTGCCAACGCGAACGCTCTGCTTCACGGACGGCTTGCCGCGCGATAGCGCGGTAAGATGTCCCGTGGAAGCAGTTGTTACACGCTGCGATTCAGCTATATGACTGTTCATGTCTCTTCAAAATATCCGGATAGGTAATTTGATCAATGACTGTAAAATATTCATCAATCAATTTACGAGCAAAATATGGATCATCTGGGTCGCCAATCATCAAATCTTTGGTGTCTACTAAAAGCATCTTAGGTCGAAGACCATGTCGCCAGGGTCGGTGGTCATTAACATACACCTTGTAATCACTTTGTCCGAAGTTTGCACAACATATGTTTTTCCAGACTGAAGGCACTATTCAGGTTTATCGGGATTAGGACTTGCTTCGAGTTTTTTTGACAGCGCCTTCCGCTGGAACAGAACCTCCGAAGGTGGGCTCACCGGGTTCAACAACTCCACTGGGCATAGGCGCTGTTTTATCTCCTCCGAGAATATAGCCTCCGTCCATACGTATAACTGACCCGGTCATGAAGCCTGCCTCAAAGACCATGAACCTCACCATTTTTGCCACCTCTTCAACCCTTCCGGTACGCTGCAAAAGAATATGATCAATTATGGCCTTTTGTTCTTGCCTACTCATTATCTCCCAGCCCCTGGTGCCCGGTCCATGCCGCGTATCAACAAAGCCCAACATGAGTTCATTGACCCTAACTTCAGGGGCACCCAATCTTGCCCAAGTCTCGGTAAGGGACTGGATTGCCTTATTTGACAACGAGTAACAGTCATTAAACACCAGACCAGCCGGTCCACTCCTTCCCACTAATCCAGCTATGGATGAAATGTTGACTACAACCCCATTCCCATGTGCCTTCAGTAATGGCAAAGCCTCCTCGAAAAGATACCGTTTAGCGGTCACCGTGGTCTTGAACTCCAGGTTCCATTGTTCCGGTACATAAGGGCCGTGAACTAACGGCCAACCGCCCCTCTCTATGTTATTAATCAATATATCCAGACGTCCAAAGCGTTCATGTGCGGAGTGAATCACCTTCTTAACGTCTTTATGACATGTGAGATCCGCTGGAATGGCGTAATAGTCAATGCCTGTTTCCCTGATATACCTGTGCATACTCTCTAGGCTGTCCAGCCAGTCGTAGTAAGGCAAAACGCATTTCACCCCTGAACGGGACAACTCAAGGGCTATGGCAAAACCAATCCCTTTTATAGCTCCCGTAACAATGGCGACCTTGTTTTCAGACTCCATAAGATAATTTTGATGGAAGACAAAACAGAATAATGGTGTGGAGACCTATACTACTTGTTTATCCTTATAAGACGATTATAGTATTTAAAATGGGTATTGGCAAAATCTTTTGGAATTTTTCCGGCAAGGCTTAAAAAATTACCGCTTGCTTCATTTTTTATGGCCTGCTATTCAATTTGTGTAAAATAATACCCTATTCAATTAAGAGGAAGACCTGGTTATGCATATACAAAAAGAAAAAAAGGATTTGATAGTCCCTGTGAAAATGGATAGTAACAGCACTTTCACCTTTGCCTGCGAAAAAGAAATGGCCTGCTTTACTCGATGTTGCAAAAATGCTCATATCATGCTGACCCCGTGCGACATAATCCGTATGAAGCAGAGACTTGGCCTGTCCTCAGATGAATTTCTCCAAATGTATACAACACTTGGATTTATTGAAAAAACAGACCTGCCGATCCCTGTAATCAAGATGCGGGAAGATGAGAAAAAAACCTGTCCGTTTCTTGAAGAGTCAGGGTGTGGCATATATAAAGATCGCCCGTTGACATGCAGGTACTATCCCTTAAGTACCGGGATGTTCCACAACAGGGATCTGAATTCCGATGAACATTTTTTTGCCCTGATAAAGGAAAGCTACTGCCTTGGACACGATCTCGGCAGAGAGCTTACAGTCAAGGAATGGCGTGAAGACCAGGGTATCATTCCCTATGATGAGGTAAATTCCGACTGGACAGAATTGATCCTCAAGCGCAAATCCCTTGGTCCATTCACTACTATTCCTGAAAAGACACTCCAGATGTTCTTTATGGGTTGTTACAATATGGATCGATTCCGTCGTTTCGTATTAGATAGCCTGTTTCTTAACGTATACATCATTTCGGAAGAAAGGAAAAAGGAAATTTTAGAAGACGATCTGGCTATGCTCAGTCTTGCTATGGATTGGCTGAAGGCTACCCTGCTGGGAGAAAAAAAGCTGAAAATCAGGGAACAGGTGGCTGAAACAGATCCGGTAGAGGTTGAACCCTAGGCCGGAAGACCCCCCTATCCCATAAATTCATGACCGCTTCAACCTCTCTAAAAACATAAATTTAGTGAATTGAATCTCTCGTTACCAATTTCTTAAAGGCATGTTTCTGCAGTATGTTTGAAATCTTTTAACACACTCAGGATACGAAAGGCCATGGGTGCTATTGACGAAAGGGCATCAAGCGGATTTTTAACTCTAGGCAAGACGCCAAATACCTCTACCTGCCCTATATCGGTAATTGTCCTCTGGTTATCTCTTACAATGGAAGAATCTTCACCTCCCTGGCTGTTAAGTAACACACCCGCTATTTGAATGTTCCTGTATCGCATGGCCTCCAGTGTAAGGAGTGTATGATTCAGGGTCCCGAGGCCGCTTCGCGCCACTACAAGAGTAGGCAATTTAAACTCTGCCACAAGGTCTGCTAAAAGCATCTCTCTGCTCAAAGGCACAAGGATTCCACCAACCCCTTCCACGATAAGGATTTCGCACGATGATCCCAGGCGAAGAAGGGCATCCCGGATGACCTCTGTCTTAATGATCACGCCTGCTCGTTCTGATGCAAGATGCGGAGACGCTGGAAACGGCAGACAATACAGGGCCGTATCAGAACCGGAAACAGATTTATCTTGTAATTCTTGGGCCGTTTTGACCGATCCGTCTCCAAGGAGTCCATAGATAAAGACACAGTCTTCAGAGAATTTCATATTACCGGTGCTTACCCATTTTTGGACCTTGACATCAATTCCATGATCGGACAGGGCCTTTGCCAAAAGGGCTGTGACAAAGGTCTTGCCTACTCCGGTATCTGTTCCGGTTATAAATATAATCATCAGTTATTTGAGGATTGGGAGCCTTCACATATAAATATCTGATAGGTCGCCCTTACCGAGCCAAAATGTTTTTTATAACTGCGCTCTATCGCCAACATGCCGGCCCTGCTACGCACAAAAGGTTCTGCTCTCATTCTGGGCGCCACACCGGTACTTTTCAGGCTTCTGAAAAGTGACAACAGATCCGGATAGGTACGGGATATGCCAAGTTCTTTTACAGTCCATTCATTAAATGCCCTTGAAAGGAAAGCTTGTAATATGTCCTCCTTTGGAAAAAAAATCGCCGGGAGACAGACCTTATCGCAGAGGACATGTCTGAGCGTCCTCTGCAGCTCAAAGAGTGTATTAGGACCAAAGACAGCAAAAAGAACAGAGCCGGAAGGAGAAAGGATGCGGCAGTATTGTTGTATCGCCCCTTCTAAATCCTCAAACCATTGAAGGGCACCGCTTGCAGTAACAAGATCAAAAGGACCGGAGATAAAGGCAGGGAGAAACTCACCATCGGCTCTTTCCACGCGCACTCCGGGATATCGGGCAAGTTTTAGTCTTGCCTGTGCAACCATGACCGGCGAGATATCAACTGCATGTATATGTGAACCCTCGAATTGCTGTGCCAGCATCGAGGTATAAAAACCCGTACCACAGCCAATTTCAAGTATCTCATGGAATTCTCTGCCTTTAAGCCGAGCCGCCAGATAGGTAGCTACTTCAGACTGGACATCTGCGTAGGAATCATAGGTCGAAGCAGCCCTTGAAAAGGACTTTATCAATCGCGCCTTAAGGCACACAGAACCTCCTCTCAAATTCAGATGACAAAAAGGGCAAGTGGCCGGTATTTGGAATTACATCTATGGGAACTCCGGGAAAAGTCTTAAGAATTTCATCTAAAGGCGCAATCACATCTTTTTCTCCATGAAAGATACGCAATTGACTACCTGAACATAAAGACAAATCACAGGTCTTTCCTTTTAAATACATCAATCCCTTCCTGAGTTCAGGCATAGCCCACTGTCTGATGCTGGTTTCCTCTAAAGTACTTGAAAACCAGCGGTAATCAGCACGTTGTCCCCAAAAACACCGTCGATAAAACTGCTTTAGGGCCGCAATACGGTTCACTTCTATGGCCTTAAGTTGTGATAGAATATCCTCGTTGTCAAAGGCCTTTTTCCAGGACACAGCATACAAGGTCTTGATCATATCTGAAAATCCGGCACAAAAATCCAGGACGACACATACCCCCATAGACCAGCCAAAAACACTCACTTCAGCTATATCCCTGTTTAACAAGAAATCGTGTAGATCTGCTGAAATATCACCATATACCGCACGTTTAGGCAGAATATAATTATAGGATATATTGAGAGAAGAAAAAATATCAGGACAGAAACCCCAGCCGGGTATCAGGACCAAAGATCTTTCATAGCCTCGGTAAATGAAATCAAATTCCACTGGATAGGGCCTCCAGAAGTTGACTCACATCTTCTAAACTATGATTTGCGGTTAAAGATAGACGAATCCTTGCCGTCCCTTCCGGAACGGTTGGAGGCCGAATCGCCCTCACAAAAAGGCCTGCATCAAGCAGTCTCTCTGCCAGCTTGAGCGCATCTATGCTTTCGCCGACTATTATTGGAACGATCTGTGATTCGCTGGTTGTATTAATACCCATATCCTCCTTCAAGGTCTTTCTTAGCTTTGTGGCCAGTTCGCAAACACGTTCTCTGCGCTCAGGCTCCTCCTCCAGAAGCTTTACGGCAGCAAGGTTTGCACCTATAACCGCCGGCGGAAGGGCGGTAGAAAACATGAAGGTCCTGGCCCGGTTTAAGAGAAACCGTTTAACCTGATTCGACATGGCGACAAAGGCACCATAACCACCCAAGGCCTTTCCGAATGTACCCATGATTACATCTACTGCCCCTGCTTCGGTCCGGTCTATTATCCCCTCCCCTTTTGGACCAAACACCCCTGTTGCATGGGCTTCATCTATCATTAGAATCGTACCATAACGCCCTTTAAGTTCTAGAAGCTCCGGCACCGGGGCCAGATCTCCATTCATGCTGTAAAGGCTTTCGATTACTATTAAGGCCCTACGATATCTCGACCTGTGGCTTTTTAGCAGTTCTTCAAGATGATTCAGATCATTGTGTCTGAATCTGAAAAACCGTGCCTTGGATAAAAGGATCCCATCCACTATGCTTGCATGATTCAGGCGATCCGAATAAATCACATCGTTTCTTCCGCACAGGGCGGGTATTATTCCTATATTTGCCAGATAACCGCTTCCAAAGAGCAGAGCTGCTTCTTTTCCTTTTAGAACAGCAATCGCCGACTCAAGACAGTGGTGGATTTCCATGTCACCGCTCATAAGCCTTGATGCCCTGGCACCTGCGCCCCATTTCTCCATGGCCCTTTTTGCTCCATCGATCAGGGCCGGGTGACCAGCCATGCCCAAATAATCATTGGAGGAAAAATCGATAAGCGGTTTCCCTTTAGTCTTTATAACCCCTCCTTGTAAACCTTCCACAGGTAAAAGGGATCTGAGCAACCCTGCCTCTTTCTGAAACCGCAATTCAGAATTAATAAAATCCGTAATATCCTCAAAAGAATCCATATTCGATCACTGTAAATCCCTAATATATTGATGTAATGCCTAAAATTTAAATTGCAAATCAGGACAAGCCGAAATCAAACAGGTCTGAAGATAAAAAAGACTGTCTTGTCCGGATCTCGCTCCATCGACTTTGATATGGGCGACATTCTCCTCTCGATATTGTAAAAGTACAGATTATCAAACCTCAGAATTTATTATACGGCAAGTTGTGACAAAAAAGTGATA
>DQXT01000100.1 GCA_011042225.1 Deltaproteobacteria bacterium
CAGTAGACCACACTGTAGTTCAGGCCGGGTGCCTTATGCGATTCCGTTCTTAAAGAATTGGCGGTATCTTCTACGAGCAACCCTATGAATGTCTCCAAACTGGAGAAGGACATCTTCAATGGTTTTTTCTGCCGGCGACTTCTGTTATTCGACAGGATTTACAGGATTCCGGGGATTTTTTCTTTCACCCTTTCCGGACGAAAGGGTGAAAACCAATCCGCCTGCGGCAGCCCATGCGCAGTTGTTTATACATAGAGGAAGACTTCGATTTAGAGTTTGAAATACGGCCTATGCATTGAATTCGGCGACCATCAATCTATGTTTGAGTGTCTTTCCTGACACATTTCCGGAAGACAAGGGCCACCATCAACAATAAAATTACTATCGATGATAAGCAACTAAAATATTCGATTAACATTGGGACACCAGTGACAAAATTTGCAAGTCGCTCATCCAAGTTACCAGGCTTTTCCCACCAGAATATTCGGCATGGGATAATGTTTTTTATTCAGTGTAAAGATCTTGCCGGAATAATGCATCGCTGTAGAGGCCAGTATAGCATCATTGATATCAATACCATGGCTTGGATGCCATTTTCGGTAAAGCCCTCCAGCAGTATCAATTATTGCCTGATCAACAGGAGCTGTCTGAAAAAGTGACAGGAAAAGTTCCGTGGCTTCTTCTTCGCCTGGACACATAAAAAAGATGATCTCAGCGCGCTGCATTGCCCCTGTCCACAGTTCGAATTCATCAGTTTTTTGGATCCTGCGAATGAAATCACGGGCTTTAGGCTTGCCACGCAGGTGCCAGATGAGAATATCAGAATCGATGTACGCTCTCATCTCTGATGCCTTTCCATGGATGTCTGAAATGCATTGCGTACCCTGTTAACAGTGTCACTTATAGCCTCGTCGCGTTTCCAGGAGCCAAAGGTCAGATCCAAAATATCAATTTTTTTTTCCACAGTAACCTGTTCAGCGTAACGTAATATCGCCCCTTCAAGTATTGCCTTTTTGGTCAGGTTTAACTGCCTGCTAAGCATATTTAGTTTTTTAATAACTGATTCATCAACCCTTGCGGATAACACCTTGTCCATTAGATCCTCCTTTATGTATACGTAAACATTATAACGTATGAAAAAACCATGTAAATACGGGCTCAAGGTACCTGTCCGGTACTCTTTTACTCCTTTCGGCCTTGAACCTATGATATGATATCCTTATCCCTTGGGGGTACGCTGTTTCTGAAAGAACTTATGAGCGGTGAAATGCCGGTGACATCCGGACTTTCTTTTCAGTAAAACGGATTTTGGGGGTCGTGGATAATAAAAGTAACTTAAAGGCTTTTTTGTCATATTCCTTTGTATTCGCCAATCATTATTTGGAGAAGGACATCTTCAATGGTCTTTTCTTCCAACGACTTCTGCTATTTTCTGTTATTCGACAGGATTTACAGGATTCCGGGGATTTTTTTCACCCTTTCCGGACGAAAGGGTGAAGACCAATCCGCCTGTGGCAGAGGAGGGATTTGTCCGTATAACCAGCATAAAATTTGGATATCTTTACGCTTGCGGTGAATTTATTCTCCTGTGCATAGTTTTGTCAGAGAGTCTTAAATTTCTATTCACCAGTTCATAGGAGAACGGTTTCATGTCGTTTGTCAGAATAGGCATGAATTACGAAAAAGTCTTGACTAATTCGGAACAATG
Source organism: Deltaproteobacteria bacterium (assembly GCA_011042225.1). Lineage (GTDB taxonomy): Bacteria > Desulfobacterota > Dissulfuribacteria > Dissulfuribacterales > UBA3076 > UBA3076. The sequence goes on from DQXT01000100.1 coordinate 1,709, forward strand.
GCCTAAAAAGTCTACATGAAGCGATACCTTACAAATTATATTCTGGACGATTTAAAGAAAAAGATTGTCCTGTTAACCGGACCTCGACAGTCCGGCAAAACAACCCTGTCAAAAATGCTGAGCAACAATTTTGATTATCTCAATTTTGATAATCCCGAACACCGATTAGGCCTTATTGAAAGATCATGGGACAGATCAAAAGATCTTATTATATTCGACGAACTTCATAAACTTAACAACTGGAAATCATGGCTCAAAGGCATTTATGATACTGAAGGCGTCCAGCCTCGAATAATTGTTACAGGAAGCGCCAAACTGGATATATACAGAAAGGTCGGCGATTCTCTTGCCGGACGCTTCTTCCAGTTCAGACTGCATCCTCTTGACCTGAAGGAAATCAAAAGAATAAACAAACCTGATAATCTTCAAGCTGTCCTGGATCTTCTTCTTGACACAGGTGGATTCCCCGAACCTTATCTGGAAGGAAGCACAACATTTTATAACCGATGGAAACGGTCACATCTCGACATTATCCTGAAACAGGATATTGTTGATCTTGAAAATGTCCGGGAGATCACATCTATTGAAACCCTTATTCAATTATTACGCAAAAGAGTCGGCAATCCTGTTTCATACAAATCCCTGGCACAGGATCTCCAGTGTTCCGACAAGACAGTGAAGAGATGGCTGACAATCCTTGAAAATATGTACATCATATTCAGGGTTGGACCATTTCACAGAAATATCGCCCGCTCCATTCTTAAGGCGCCCAAATATTATTTTTACGATACAGGACAGGTTATCGGAGATTCAGGCATAAGATTGGAAAATCTGACCGCCTGCGCTCTATTGAAAGAAATCCATTATATCGAGGATTGTTATGGGGAACAGGCACACCTCTATTATCTCAAAACAAAAGACAGCAGAGAAATTGATTTTTTCATCACCAGAAATGAAGTACCCTTTTTGATGATAGAGGTAAAATGGGCTGACAGTACTCCAAACAGGAATTTTTCAATTTTCGGCAAGCGCTTTCCCGGGGTGCAAAAAGTGCAAATCGTCAAAAAGCTTGACAGGGAGAAGACTTATCCGGACGGTACGGAGATACGCTCAGCGCACAACTGGCTGGCTGATTTCTCCCTATACCTTCCCGTTTCCTAACCCAAGGAATCAGCGCTCGAAAATAGAATTTAATCTTTTGGAATTTGGGGGTCGTGGGTAATAAAAGTAACTTAAAGGCGCTTTTTTCATATTCCTTTGTATTCGTCAATCATTTTTTGGAGAAGGACATCTTCAATGGTCTTCTCTGCGGACGACTTTTGTTATTCGACAGGATTTACAGGATTCCGGGGATTTTTTTTCTTTCACCCTTTCCGGACTACAGGGTGAAGACCGGTCCGCCTGTGGCAGAGGAGGGCTCTGTCCCTGGTTGATCAGCTATTAAATTGTGCGCAGCAAGAGATGAAAGTATAGCCGCCAGATCGGCTCCGGACTCGTTCTTTAATATACCGAAGCATATATGCAGAAGAAAGAAATTCTGGGGCCACTTTCTGTATTTGCCAAAAGAAAATCCATGCTTTTGCTTATTGACCAAATCTCTGAGATATATGAATTTCCTTTTTTAATTTGTATCTGCGGGCGGCATGAGATGTACATCTCTCTGTGGAAACGGGATGGTGACGCCCTCTTGTGCAAAGGACTTAAAGATGGTGTTCATGATCTGATGCGTGACAAGACCTTTGTCCCTCGGGTCTTCTACCCAGCACAGAAGCTCGAAGTTGATTGATGAATCTGCGAATTCCCTCAGCCTCGCCCTGGGCTCCGGTTCTTTTGATACCATGGAATTGGCTTTTGCTGTTTTTACTAAGATGTCCTCTACCTTTTCCGGGTCGCTCTCGTAGGCTACACCGATCGGTATGCGTATCCTGAACCTGGGATTAGGGGCGCTTTCATTAATGATCTTGACATTTGCCATTATGGAATTGGGGATGGTGATAAGCACGTCATCCCTTGTATTGATCCTTGTAGAACGGATGCCTATACTGACCACTTCACCCCTTTCACCGCTGTCGATAATTATGTAATCCCCGATTTTGAAGGGTTTATCCGCAAAGATACTGATCCCGCCGAAAAAGTTGGCAAGTGTATCCTTTGCTGCCAGCGCGACGGCTATACCTGCGATCCCTGCAGATGCAAAAAGCGGCGTGAGGTTTACATTCCAGACTGCGAGTATCCACAGGACACCTATTACAATTACTGCAACACGAAATATATTCTTGAGGAGTAATAAGAAGTCTCGTCCGGCATCCCCTGCCATGGCGGTGATTGAGAAGATCTTGTCCGACAGCAGGCAGTTCACTATCCTGAGGGCTGCAAGCCACCATACAAACAGGATCAGGCTCTTGACGAACGTTGGAAGGATGAAATCCCAGGGCGGCCTCAACTCATCAAGCAATATCAGGCCATGCAGGATACCCATCAAGGCAACAGTCCAGCATACGGGACGGTGGATAAAGGATATCAGCTTGTCATCAAAACTAAATTTTGTAAGGCCTGCCAGGCGCCTCAGGATTTTGTCGATAAATAGGTCGACGGCCTTGGCAAGCACCAGGTAGATAAGTACTGTAATCAAGGCCTCAAGGCCGGGTACGTTACGAAGTATCTTGAAATGATTTATGAAGTGTAAAAGATCCATGTTGACATCAAATAGGTGCTATATTATATGAGACTCTTGTCTTCAAGAAAACAATAATAAATAACATATTATAAAATACAGGAGGATAAGATTGGCCAATCACAAATCCGCCCTTAAGAGGGCAAACCAGAGTAAAAGACGTCAATTACGCAATAGATCCCAAAAGACCAAGATCAAAAACACCGTGAAGGCACTTGAGGCCGCCATTGCAGAGAAGTCGCCTGCAGAGGTTCGGGAACACATGCGTCTGGCTCAGAAGGTCATTGCCAAGTCGGCAGCCAAAGGTACTGTTCATAGACGTACAGCATCACGTAATATTTCCCGGTTGAGCAAAAAGGTCCATGCCCTGGGAAAGGCCCAGGCAGAAGGTTAGAAGACACCTGTAATCCTGTGATAGATTATCTCGGCCACGTCACGGCCGAGTTTTTGCAGGGCCTCATCTTTTAAGGCCTCCGTCTGCATTATATCCTTACCTACAAGAAATTCTTTCTCCCTGGCTATATTACTGGTCTGCCATATGACCTGACCGGTCTCGCGATATACCAGATGCACTGAATACTCGGCCGCGATGCGTCGTTCCACGGCCTTGTCATATCGGATGTAGGAAACACCTCCTGTGCTTGTGCTTATAATCTCTCCCTTCAGGATTACATCGGCTTCATCCCTGGAGACAAGCTTCAGCCCCCTGCCCCTTAAAAATTCATGTCTGAGTTCTTCGGTTATCCAAACCCCAAGGAGGAGTTCATTGCTGCAGTTGGACCATGGCTCCACATAAACTGTTTTTATCCACGGAGGTAATGACTCCACGCGTTCGGCACAGTGGTATCCACAACCGGATAAAGAAGTACAGAGGATGAAAAAGGCGAAAACAGCAAAGAGAAGATTGCCGTGGCGACGTGTAGATAAAACCATATGCATGATTCTGATCATTGGTAAATGCTGTTCTCCAGACCCTGTTAATCCTTTACGACAATGTTGATAAGCCTTCCGGGCACATATATGATTTTATGTATTGCCTTTCCTTTTGTGTATCGCTTTATCTTGGGATCATCCAAAACTATGGATTCAATATCTTTCTTATCTGTATCCTGATCTACCTCGACCTGGCTGCGAAGCTTACCGTTGACCTGCACCACGATATTTACAGTATCGGCCCGTGCGGCATCAAGATCTGCAGCAGGCCATGGTTCCAGACCTATGCTCTTTTGATGTCCAAGGAGCCGCCACAATTCGTCCGTTATATGAGGCACCATTGGAAAGAGCAGGATTAACGCCGCTTCCATGGCCTCTCTCAATGCGGCCCAATCCCCCTGTTTATCCATCCCTGGGGTGCCATGCCGGTTGAGGCAGCCCATTACCTCATTGATCAATTCCATTACCGCGCTTATGGCCGTATTGAAATGAAAGCGCTGTTCAATGTCCTCGGTGACCTTCAGAATCGTCCGGTGCGTCTTTTGTCGAAGGGCCCTGGTGGCCTTTGTCCCCTGAATCAGGGTCTGTCTGCCGGTCCGGATTGAGTTCAGACCCTCAAGATTTTCCGTGATCAGACGCCAGATCCGGTGCAGGAACCTGTGGGCCCCTTCGACTCCTTGATCACTCCATTCAAGGTCCCTTTCCGGCGGGGAAGCGAAAAGTATGAAGAGACGAATGGTATCGACTCCGTAAGTACGTATCATCTCGTCAGGGTCAACCACATTCCCTTTGGATTTGGACATCTTCGCCCCGTCTTTGAGGACCATGCCCTGAGTCAAAAGGTTTGCAAATGGCTCATCTATTGAAAGCCACCCCAGATCCCGCAGGGCCTTGGTAAAAAATCTTGCATACAGGAGATGCAGTATGGCGTGTTCAATTCCACCTATATACTGATTTACAGGGAGCCATGCATCCACCATCTTGCGGTCCAGTGGTGCCCGGGTCTCGTCAGGGCATGTGTATCTGGCAAAATACCAGGATGATTCAACAAAGGTGTCCATCGTGTCTGTTTCCCGCCGTGCAGGTCCGCCGCACTTGGGACAGGTTGTAGACCAGAAGCTCTCAAGGCGGGGGAGTGGAGACCTGCCCTGTTTGTCCAACCTGGCATCCAGGGGTAGAATAACAGGCAGATCCTGTTCCCTGACCGGCACGAGCCCGCATTTGTCACACTGGACCATTGGAATAGGTGCCCCCCAAAAGCGCTGTCTGGATATGCCCCAGTCCCTCAGGCGGTAACTGACTTTTTGCCTTCCAAGGCCCTGGGTCTCAAGTTGCCTGGTTATGGCCCCCTTGGCCTCTTCGTTGTCTGTACCGTCAAAAGGACCTGAATTCACAAGGGTGCCGGGGCCTTCCCATGCCTCTTTCATGGTCTCGGGCTCCAGGTTTTCCCCCTTTGGTTGAATCACGATCTTAATTGGCAGCCCGTATTTCCCTGCAAACTCAAAGTCTCTCTGGTCATGGGCAGGGACGGCCATTACCGCACCTGTGCCGTATTCCATTAACACGAAATCAGCAATGTAGACGGGAATGCATTCACCGGTTAGCGGATGCCTGACATATGCCCCGGTGAATACACCTTCCCTGGATCTGGTGACTGAGTGATCCGGTGACTGAGTGATCTGTCTTTCTCTTGCAGGTATTTTGCGCCAATTTTCTATAAAGGCCTTTACTTTTTCTTCCTGGCCTGTACCCATACAGAGCTTCAGGGCCACAGGGTGTTCCGGTGACAGGCTCATAAAGGTCGCACCCCAGAGGGTATCCGGTCTGGTGGTAAATACCCTGATTTCACCCTCCATTCCGGAAAGCGGAAACGTGATCTCTGCCCCCACGCTGCGGCCGATCCAGTTGCGCTGCATTGTAAGGACCTTTTCCGGCCATCCGGTCAACCTGTCGCACCCTTCCAGGAGTTCTTGAGCATAGTCAGTGATCTTAAAAAACCACCCATCCAGTTCTTTTTCCACCACCTCTGTATCACACCGCCAGCACCTGCCGTCCTCTACCTGCTCATTGGCGAGTACTGTCTGACAGCCTTCGCACCAGTTGACTTTGGATTTCTGACGATATACGAGCCCTGCCTCAAACATCCGGATAAAAAAGAGCTGTTCCCAGCGATAGTAATCCGGGTCACAGGTGGCAAACTCTCTTTCCCAGTCATATGACAACCCCAGACGCTTGAGCTGTTTGCGCATGTAGTTGATATTTTCATGGGTCCATACGGCAGGGTGGATACCATGTTTAATAGCGGCATTCTCGGCTGGCATACCAAAGGCGTCCCATCCCATGGGATGAAGGACATTGTAGCCCTGCATGCGTTTGTAGCGGGCCACTACGTCCCCTATGGTGTAATTCCTGACATGACCCATGTGTATCCGGCCTGAAGGGTAGGGGAACATCTCCAGGACATAATAACGTGGCCCAGAGCTGTCTTCCCGGGCGGTAAAAAGGCCCTTTTCCGCCCATTCGGCCTGATGCCTTTCTTCTATTGTCTTGAAATTATATCGTACCGTCATGATATATAAAGATTATGACTTTTCAGCTATTTCCCTGTGCCTCAAGACCGAGTCCAGGATGCCGTTTACAAAGGCAGTTGATTCCTCCCCGCAAAACTTTTTTGCAAGCTCAAGTGCTTCATTTATGGCTACTTTAGGAGGTATATCAGGACAATAACATAACTCGAAGGCACCTATGCGCAATATATTCTTGTCAACACTGGCCATCCTGTCCAGACGCCAATGCTCGGCATTCTTTTTCAGGATGGAATCGATCTCCGCCTTGTGCGTAAGCACGCCCCGCAGCCGGGTGCAGCCGAATATCAGGGCGGGATCGTCTTCAGGGATAGCCTCTGAAGCCAGGTTTCTGGCATATTCCATAATTACCTTATCTATATTTTCAATGGTATTCCAGTCACATTGATAAAGGATCTGAAGGGCGATCTCCCGCCCTTTGCGACGCATTGACAATTTAGGCATTTAGGCCTTTTAAGAGATTTGCCATTTCTACAGCGGCGAGCGCGGCATCCCAGCCCTTATTCCCTGCCTTGGTGCCTGCCCGTTCAATGGCCTGCTCGATGCTGTCAGTGGTGAGTACTCCAAAGGCAATAGGGCAATCCGCCTGCATTGCAACCTGTGCGATCCCCTTGGATGTTTCGGCAGCTACGTAGTCAAAGTGCGGTGTGGCCCCCCTGATTACGCAGCCCAGACATATTACGGCGTCATAATGGCCGCTGTTTGCCATGCGCCTGGCTACTAGGGGGATTTCAAAGGCGCCTGGCACCCAGGCCACCTCGATATCACCTTCTGTGCATCCATGCCTGACAAGCGCATCCAATGCGCCTCCAAGGAGCTTGCTGGAAATGAATTCGTTAAATCGCGCGATTACAATACCTAAACGCAATCCCTGGGCCTGCAGGTGACCTTCAAATGTCTTAGGCATGATATCCCCTCTTTTTCTCAATTGCTAAATATGTAACAGGTGTCCCATCTTTTCTTTTTTACACAATAAATAGCCGAAGTTCTCTTCATGCGGCGGGATTTCAATCGGGACCCTTTCTACCATTTCCATTCCATAACCCTCGAGTCCGACAATCTTTTTAGGATTGTTGGTCATGAGTCTCATTTTTCTCACCCCAAGGTCCCTCAAGATCTGTGCCCCGACACCATAGTCCCTGAGATCCGGTTTAAAGCCAAGTTCACAGTTGGCTTCTACAGTATCCCTACCCTGATCCTGGAGACAATAGGCCCGAAGTTTGTTAAGCAGTCCTATACCTCTGCCTTCCTGCCTCATGTAGACAAGGACACCCCTGCCTTCTTTGGCTATCTGGCTCATGGCCCTCTGTAACTGTGGACCGCAATCACATCTCAGGGAGCCAAGCACATCCCCGGTCAGGCACTCAGAGTGTACACGCACAAGAATTTCCTCATCAGCCCGGATTTTCCGCTCTCCCAGTACCAGGGCAAGATGCTCGTTGGGATCGATTATACTGCTGTAGACAATGAGCTTCCATTCGCCACCGAACCTGGAAGGCAGCCTGGTCTCAACCTCTCGGCGTACAAAGCTTTCGGTACGCAGACGATAGGCTATGAGGTCTGCAATTGTGACAATCTTGAGATCGTGTTTTCTGGCAAAAATTTCCAGATCAGGCATCCGGGCCATTGACCCGTCGTCCTTCATTATCTCGCATATGACTCCGGATGGATTCAGACCTGACAGCCTTGCAAGGTCCACTGAACCCTCGGTTTGACCCGCCCTTACCAGGACACCTCCCTCTCTGGCCTTCAGCGGAAAGACATGACCCGGCATGACGATATCCTCCGGACCGGATTCCTCTGCTATGGCAGTTTTGATAGTGGTGGCCCTGTCATGGGCGGAGATACCTGTAGTGACTCCATTTTTGGCCTCTATGGATACTGTGAAGGCCGTACCGTATCTGCATGTGTTCCGGGAAGTCATCATGGGGAGGTTCAGTTTGTTTACCCGGTCTTTCGTAAGGGCCAGGCAGATCAGTCCGCGACCATACCGGGCCATGAAATTTATGGCCTCCGGGGTTGCCGTCTCCGCTGCCATAGTGAGATCACCCTCGTTTTCACGATCTTCGTCGTCCACAAGGATAATCATCTTCCCGGCCCGAATGTCCTCAATGGCCTCTTCTATTTTGGATAATGACATTGTTTGTTAAACCTCGTTAAAAAAGTTGCGTCTCCATACTAAGTTTTGCTGCAAAGTTTTTATTAATAATGCCTGAAAAAAAATCCCGAATTTCGTCTTTTTCAATTTAGCTTCAGAGACAATTAACATATTATAATTATTTTCTTTTTTAAATTCAAAATTTAGGATTAAAAGTTATTGTTAACGGCCTTTCCATTCAGATACTAAATAAATCCATGCCGTGCCAGAAACTCTGTATCAATATTGGTCTTTTCCTCTGATTTAATGTGACCGGCCGATAGTAGTTTTTCAATATACTTCCCAATGAGATCTACCTCAATATTGATTTTATCTCCTTTCTTTCTAAAACCCATAGTGGTGAGCCTGGCTGTATGAGGGATAACGGCCACGGAGAAAACGCCTCTACTGTAATTGTTTACAGTAAGGCTTATACCGTCGATTGCAACCGAACCTTTTTCAATAATATAGCGGCCAAGGTCCTCAGGGACGGATATGGAAAATAGAGCGAACCGGCTTAAATGTTCCTTTTTAATTATTTCACCTATTCCGTCCACATGTCCGCTTACCAGGTGTCCGCCGAGGCGATCCGAGAGTCTGAGTGCCCGCTCAAGATTAACACGGCTTCCAACCCGCAGCCAAGACAGCGTGGTCTTTGAAAGGGTCTCAGGTGAAACTTCTGCGGTGAATACGTAGTGGGAGATAGTGACTGCGGTCAGGCAGGCCCCGTTAACAGCGATACTTTCCCCTTCCTGTGGATCTTCAATGGAAAAATCGGATTGAATAGTAAAGACCAGGCCCTGGCCCGCCTGCCTGGTATCCTTGAGAGTACCAAGGCCGTTGATTATTCCGGTAAACATTTGTGTCAACTCCAAAAAGAATCAATGTCTGTAACCAGACCGGAGACCAGCCAGTTATCTCCCAGCTTGTGATGTTTTACATGGGACAGCCTTTTTGCCGTTCCTATTTCCACAGACCCCGATCCGCCTATTGCGGGCCGGGCATCCTCCCCGCCGATCACCATGGGAGCATAATAAAAAAAGGCCTCATCAACCAACGCCTGGTCCCAGAATGCCCCGTTGATCGTGGCCCCGCCTTCTATCAGAAGCGACTGTACCCCAAAATCACCCAGCATTCTGAGTACATCTATGATGCTTACCCTGTTTTGCTTGTCCGGAGGTGTAAACCAGACCCGTGTACCGGATGCCTCTATGGCCTGCCTGTGTTCATCCGTGGCCCTGCCTTTTACCCCGATTATCACGGTAGGTGCAGGGGACTTCATCTGGCATATTCGACTGGATGTATCAATGTTCAGCGCACTGTCCAGCACCACCCTGATGGGATCTTTACCGGTTTTCCCGCCCGGCCTGCAGGTAAGCTGCGGGTCGTCCGCCGCTATGGTGCCTTTGCCGACCAGTATGGCGTCGCTTATTTCCCTGAGGCGGTGCCCGGAGCTACGGGCCTTCTGATTGGTAATCCACTTGGAGTGGCCTGTATGTGTTGCGGTCCTTCCGTCCAGACTGCATGCCACCTTAGACCGGACCCATGGCATGCCGGTCAATACGTGTTTGGTAAACGGAGCAATCAAAAGACGGCATTCATATCTCAGACAACCCGTCTCGACTTCAAGGCCTCTATCCCTCAGAAACCTTGCCCCACCTCCGGTTACCTTGGGATTTGGATCGAGTGTCCCTATTATTATCCTTCTGATGCCCGCCTGCAGTATGGCATGTGTGCAGGGCGGCGTCCGGCCCGTGTGGTTGCATGGTTCCAGAGTTACATACAGGTCGGACCCTCTGGCCTTGTCTCCAGCGGACCTCAGGGCATGGATTTCAGCATGGGGTGTGCCGGCCTTTTGGTGCCAGCCCTCTCCCAGGATCATGCCCTGACTGGCTACTATAGCCCCTACAGCAGGGTTTGGAGCAGTGTATCCAAGCCCCTTTTTGCCCAATTTAAGGGCCCTGCGCATAAATTTGATGTCTTCCCCGGACCACATTCAAGGACTCTGTTTACGGGAACTTTCACTCAGCAGCTCCTGGAGTTGATCCATAAACTCATTGAGGTCCTTAAATTGCTTATATACAGACGCAAAGCGCACGTAAGCCACATCGTCCCACACCCTCAATTGAGACATGACACGTTCCCCCAGGAATCTGCTCTCCAACTCCCTTTCCCCTCTATCCTGGATTTCTTTCTCAATATTGCTGACAAAGGCCTCGACTTCGTCCATACTTACCGGACGTTTTTCACAGGCCTTTACTATCCCCTCAACGATCTTATTCCGGTCAAAGGATTCACGTCTTCCATCCTTTTTGACTATCATGGGATGAAATTCTTCAATCCTTTCATAGGTGGTGAAACGCTCATGACAAGACAGGCATTCACGGCGTCGACGGATGGCCGAACTGTCACCGCTGGATCTGGAGTCAACAACTTTACTGTCTGCAAAACTGCAAAATGGGCACTTCATTGGATTTTAACCGGTTTAGGTATTATTTTCCCTGAATTTTATAAATTCTATCCCGGCCTCCTTCAGCATATCACGGGACATGGGATCTGCATAGCCTTCTCCGTAATAGATGGCCCGAATGCCGGCATTTATAAGCATCTTTGTGCATATAATACAGGGAAGATTGGTGCAGTATAGAATCGAGTTGGCCACTGAAACCCCGTGGTATGCAGCCTGAATAATTACATTTTGTTCAGCATGGAGACCCCTGCACAGTTCGTGCCTTTCACCTGAAGGCACCTCGAGCTTTTCCCTCAGACAACCTATTTCAAGACAGTGTCTCAAGCCGCTTGGGGCCCCATTATAGCCTGTTGCCAGGATACGGCGATTTTTTACCAGTATTGCCCCTACCTTACGGCGCAGGCAAGTAGACCTTTGGGAAACCAGGCGGGCGATGGACATGAAATAGGCATCCCAGGAAGGCCTGGTATTTGTGATATCCTTTTCCGTTTCCATATTTTTAATTCATTAAGCCGCCAAAGGGTGAATCAGTTGATATTATATCGTGCCAGACGTTCGGCATATAGTGGAAACCTCTCACACAGGGAGCGGATCTTGATTTTAATGTCTTTGGTCAACTTATCATTCCCGGGCTGATCCAGTAATTCAGAGATATAGCTGCCCACTTCTTCCATATCCTGTTCTTTGAGCCCTCTTGTAGTCACTGCAGGGGTCCCGATACGGATACCGCTGGTAACATTTGGGGATCGGGTATCAAAAGGAATAGTATTTTTGTTTACCGTAATACCGGACCGCTCCAGCACCTCCTCTGCCTCGGCCCCTGTGAGGCCTTTATCTGAGAGGTCAACAAGCAACAGGTGATTGTCGGTGCCCCCTGAAACCAGACGAAATCCCCGGTCTTGCAGTGTCTTTGCAAGGGCCTTTGAGTTTGAAACGATCTGTTGCTGATATATTTTAAAATCGTCTCCAAACGCCTCTTTAAAGGCTACGGCCTTTGCGGCGATTACGTGCATCAAAGGACCTCCCTGAATGCCGGGGAATATCTGGCTGTTCAGGGATCGAGAATACTTTTCCATGGCCAATATGATACCGCCCCTGGGACCCCTCAAGGTCTTATGGGTCGTGGAGGTAATAAAGTCTGCAAACGGGACAGGGGAGGGATGAACACCTGCCGCCACGAGTCCGGCTATATGGGCCATATCAACCATGAGACAGGCCCCTGTTTCGTTGGCTATTTTTTTGAAGGACGCGAAATCCAGTATGCGGGGATAGGCGCTTGCTCCGGCAATAATGAGCTTTGGCCGGTGCTTTCTGGCCATTTCTGCAACCTGATCGTAATCTATGACTTCGGTCTCCCGGTTCACTCCGTAGTGGGTTATCTTGAAAAACCGTCCTGAAAAACTCACCGGCAAACCATGAGAGAGATGTCCTCCATGTGCTAAATCCATAGACAGGATGGCATCACCCTGATTCAGGACGGCAAAGTATACCGCCATGTTTGCCTGAGTACCTGAGTGGGGCTGTACGTTGGCATACTCTGATCCAAAGAGCCGGTTCAGGCGATCAACGGCAATCCTTTCCACCACATCCATGTTCTTGCATCCGCCATAGTATCTTTTACCGGGGTAGCCTTCGGCATACTTGTTCATGAAGACACTGCCCTCTGCCTGCATGACCGCCTCGCTCACGAAGTTTTCCGAGGCTATCATCTCGAGCTGCTCTGTCTGTCTCCTTATTTCGGCCTTAAAGGCCTGGAAGACTTCTGGATCAGTGTGCTTCAAATGAATCATCTTTTTGCTCCACCAGGTCGATCATATTGATCCTGCGACTGTGGCGTCCCCCCTTGAAGGGGGTCACAAGCCATATCCTGACCATCTCTTTGGCAAGTCCGGGTTCTATTACCCTGCCACCCATACAGAGTATGTTGGAATCATTATGTTCCCGGCCCATTCTGGCAGTAAAGATATCATGGCATAGGGTGGCCCTGATACCCGGTATGCGATTGGCGACTATGGACATGCCTATGCCGGTACCGCAGATCAGGATACCCCTTTCACACCGGCCTGATGCTACGGACTCGGCAACCGCACGTCCCTGTACGGGATAGTCCACTGAATCCGTAGAGTAGCATCCCAGATCCAGGACCTGGTGTCCAAGTCCCGCAAGTAAATCACGTATTTCCTCTTTTAGTTCAAATCCACCGTGATCCGAACCGATAGCTATCTTCATGTAATTATTTATTTCCCGTCAAGGATTGTGAACGGTTAAATCTTTATGGATATGCATCTTAACGATACCTGCGGAAGATCAACACGGCATTGGTCCCGCCGAATCCAAATGAATTGGACATGACTACATCAACAGGCTGGCTCCTTGCCTTGTTTGGTACATAGTCAAGATCGCATTCAGGGTCCGGAGTCTCGTAGTTTATGGTTGGAGGGATAATCCCGTCTTCTATGGTCTTAACGCAAAAGATCGCTTCAACACCTCCGGCACCTCCCAACAGGTGTCCCGTCATGGATTTGGTGGAACTGACCGGTATGCTTTTCGCCCTGTCCCTGAAGACTGTCTTTATGGCCCTGGTTTCACACATATCGTTGAGAGGGGTGCTGGTACCATGGGCATTTATATAGTCTATGTCTTGATAACCAAGTCCTGCGTCCTCAAGGGCCATGGACATGCAGTTTGCACCCCCTTCTCCATCGTCAGACGGTGCCGTCATATGGTACGCGTCTCCCGTAAGTCCGTATCCAACTATCTCCGCCCGGATATTTGCACCCCTTTCCAGGGCATGATTCAGTTCTTCGATAACCAGGATACCGGCACCCTCGCCGATGACAAAACCGTCACGATCCTTATCAAAGGGTCTTGATGCCTGTTCGGGTCTTTCATTCCTTGTAGAGAGGGCCTTCATATTGGCAAAGCCGGCAAATGCCAGTGGCGTCATTACTGATTCGGTGCCGCCGCATATCATCACATCAGCCGCCCCTCTCTGAATTGTCTTGAAGGCGTCTCCTATGGCATGGCTGCCTGCTGCACAGGCAGTACATACTACAGTATTGGGACCCTTTGCCCCGCACATTATTGAGATCTGGCCGGAAGCCATATTGGGTATGGCCATGGGAATAAAAAACGGACTCACTCGTTTTGGGCCTTTATTTACAAGGATATCCCGGAAATATTCAATGGATCCCAGTCCACCAAGACCACATCCGGTAATAACGCCGGCCCTTGGGGCCTTGTCCTCCGGGATCTTGATGCCCGCATCTTCAACGGCCATCCGGGCCGCGGCAATGCTCAGTCTTGCAAAGGGATCTAATCGTTTAATCAATTTCTCGGGCATGAAGTCACTCGGTTTAAAGCCCTTTACCTCTCCACCGATCTGAGACAGATAGCCTTTTATATCAAAACGGGTAACAGGACCTATACCGGATTTTCCGGCTATCAGGTTTGCCCAGCTATCTTCAACCCCGATACCCACGGGGCAAAGAAGACCGAGACCTGTTACTGCTACCCTACGGTTCTGGTTTTGGTTTGTCATGACGATATATAGTGCCGGCCCCTAATTTTCAGTGCCTTTTAGGGTTTACTTTTCTCCTTGTGCCTTGATAAAGTCGATAGCGTCCTGGACCGTTTGCATCTTTTCTGCGTCTTCGTCTGCTATTTCCATATCAAACTCTTCTTCCATAGCCATAACCAATTCCACAAGGTCCAAAGAATCGGCTCCAAGGTCATCTATAAAAGATGCCTTCGGCACCACCTTTTCTCTGGCAACGCTGAGCTGGCTTGCAATGATATCAACCATTTTGGTATCTATACTCATTTTTATCCTCCCTATATCCTGTTGGTCCGAATAATTAGACCTGATCAACAGTAAATTTTCAATCGCATATCAATCCACCATTTACATGGAGTACTTGGCCGGTAATATATGAAGCCTCATCCGAGGCCAAAAAGCTCACTGCTCCAGCCACATCTTCAGGGCTTCCCATTCGACCCGCAGGAATCCGGCTCAACAGCTGGTCCTTTACCTTTTCCGGCAATACCGCGGTCATACCGGTTTCAATAAATCCAGGGGCCACTACATTTGCAGTAACTCCTCTTGATGCCGTTTCCCTGGCCACAGACTTTGTAAATCCCTCCAAACCTGCTTTGGATGCAGCATAGTTGGCTTGACCCGGATTCCCCATAGAACCCACTACCGAGCCTATACTGATAATTCGGCCCCATCTCTGCTTAATCATGGCCATAATCACCGCCTGGGTGCAATTAAAGGCCCCTTTCAGATTGACCGACATCACTAAATCCCAGTCCTCTGTCTTCATTCGGGGAAGCAAACTATCCCGGGTAATACCTGCATTATTAACCAGTATGTGAATTCCACCATGGTCTTTAATGACCGATTTAAGTGCCTTGGAACTTGCCTTGGTATCTGATACATCAAAGGGCAGGAAGCTGCCCGTCCCTCCGATACCTGTGATTTCATCTAAAATGCCTTGGGCGATTGTCTGATCGCATACATCGTTTACAAATATATGGGCGCCGAGGCGGGCAAGTTTAAGGCATACAACCCGGCCTATTCCTCTGGATCCCCCGGTTACTACAGCTATTTTACCTTTGAGTTTCTGCTTGCATGACATATTATAATCCCCGCTCTTTTTGAATTCTCTTGGTTAAAAGGGGTAATATCTCTTTAACGTCCCCGACCAGGCCGTAAGTAGTTACGTCAAAAATGGGGGCCTCAGCGTCTTTGTTTATCGCCACTATGATCTCTGACCCTTGCATGCCGACTATGTGCTGTATGGCCCCTGATACCCCGCAAGCTATATAGAGCTTGGGAGACACGGTAACACCTGTTTGGCCGATCTGTGTGCGGCTTGAGAGCCAACCTGCATCTACGGCCGCCCTTGTAGACCCGACCGCACCTCCAAGTAAATGCGCCAATTCTTTGGCCAGATCAACATTCTCTTTTTGTTCAAATCCCCTGCCTGCCGTTACTATTATATCCGCTTCGCCGAGATTGGAACCTTCTGTCTGCTCATTCACAGACTTAAGGACCTGGACCCTATGTTCGAGCAGATTTTCTCTGGGGACGATGCGGATCACCTCGCCTTTCCGTCCGGGATCAGGGATATCGGCTTTCATAACATGAGGTCTGACCGTAGCCATTTGGGGACGGTGTTCAGGGCATACAATGGTTGCCATGAGATTTCCCCCGAAGGCCGGTCTGGTCTGGAGCAGGGCCTTATCCTCTGCTCTGATATCAAGTCCTGTGCAGTCGGCGGTAAGGCCTGTCTCAAGGATCGTGGCGACCCTCGGTATATAGGAACGGCCCATGGCTGTTGCACCGGCTAAAATAATTTCAGGCCTTTCTCTCTTGGCAAGATCTGCAAGTATATTTCCGTAGACCTCGTCGGTGAATGTCGCCAGCTCCTGGTGGTCAACAACCAGCACCCTGTCCGCACCGTGGAATATCAATTCCTGTGCTTTGGATTCAATTCCCCGTCCCATCAGCACTGCGGTAACTTCTGCCTCGAGTTCGCCTGCAAGTTCCCGGGCCTTTGCAAGGAGCTCAAGCGTCACTGAGGCAAGGATCCCGCCTCTGCATTCCGCAATCACCCATATTCCTTTCCAGGAACTCAAGTCTGTGGTGGCATACAGACCTTCCTCCACCTGGAGCTCTAATGCGCCTTCAGGACAGCCGTTCACGCAGATGCCGCACATGGTGCAGGCATCCTGATCTACAACGGCCTTCCCGTCTTTTACAAAAATGGCCTCAAAAGTGCATGATTCTTCACATTCACCACATCCGGTACACTTTTCCGTATCAACCTTAAGCATTACAAAATTCCCGCTACTTTCAGCCTGGAGACCAGGGCATCTACTTGTTCCTCTGCTGAGCCCCCGAACATTTCTCTGCGGGCATCAAAAGTAGGGACCCATGTAGATACGACTTGAGTCGCCGATCCGGCCAGCCCGACCATAAAAGGTTTTGCCCCGAGTTCCAAGGCATTCCATATAGGAATTTCAGCTTTTCTGGCCCGCATTTTCCCTTTGAGGGAGGGCAGCCTGGGGGTATTGATGGAGGCAAGCACTGTAAGGAGGGCAGGCATCTCAAGCTCAAGTATGTCATAGCCATCTTCATTGACCCTCCTGACTTGCATTGTCTTTCCGTCATCCATTAGATTGAGTTCGTTTACGCATGTCACACAGGGAAGGCCGAGCCGGACAGCCAGCCCGGGACCTACTTGGGCCGTATCACCATCTATGGCCTGTTTGCCGCAAAGCACGAGGTCAACAGGCCCAAGCTTCTCGATTGCCTTTGCCAGTGTATACGTAGTTGCCAAGGTATCTGCCCCGGCAAACGCACGGTCCGACAGAAGGATTCCCTTGTCCGCTCCAAGAGACAGGGCCTCTTTCAGGGCATTTTCCGCCTGTGGCGGGCCCATGCTCAGTACGGTGACCTCTCCACCGTAGGCGTCTTTCAACTGAAGCCCGGCCTCAAGGGCGTGGAAGTCGAAAGGATTTATTATTGCCTCTAGTCCTTCCCTTACCAGCGTGCCTTTTTCCGTATCATATCGCACGCTCTTTGCGTCTGGAACCTGTTTTATGCAAACTACTATGTTCATGCCTAATTATTTTTTCGCATACTCTTTATTCAGTGCCTGACCGATAATATTGCGCATGATCTGGTTTGTACCCTCGTATATCTGGAGGATTTTTGCATCCCGCATCATTTTTTCAACC
>DQXT01000112.1 GCA_011042225.1 Deltaproteobacteria bacterium
AGGACAGAACAATTTGCATTGTTTAAATCTTCGATCTTGAGAAATGCACCCAGGTGAGAAATCCGGTAAAGAATAAAGGAGACGATTATTATTAAAAGGCAAATGATTAAGATGGATTTTTTTCTATACATATGGATAAAATCATCAACTATCCCTTGCATTTCAGCACAGCCGGAGGATATTGAACTAGTATGTAAAAAGCACAGAACTAGATATCTCGAAAAAGGCCATAGCCAAAATAGTATGGAGATTCCGCGTTCGGTCTTATTTGAAATAATAACGGAGAAAAATACGTACTCTAAACACGGATTAACTGTTAGTAGCTTTTTTGACTGGCTGATGACTTATTTGATACTCAATTTTCAACCATGACTTCCACTATATTCTGCCTGGCAATGGCCACTTCAGTGTCAGCCTTTTTAACAAACGCATGAAATATTTGAATATTAAATTTTAATTCGCAGGTTGACATTAGAGGTTTGATGTTAATTTTTAACATAATCTGCGAACGCATACAAATAACCGTCGCCAGGGGTTATAGGGTATAATACCATTTAGATATAGTGTAAACTTTCAACAAGGAGAATGGGCTTATGAAACGGAAGATCACAATTTGGATTTTGGCGTTGACTATGGTCGGGGCATTCACTCTCATCGGGTGTGACAAAAAAGAAGAATCAAGCATTGAAGAGGTCATCCAGGATGTGAGCGAAATGGCCCAGGAAGGTGCCGAGGCTACCAAGGAGGGAGTCAAGGCCATGGGGGAAAAAATAAAAGGCGCGGCTGAAGGTTTGCCTGGGATTGGCGAAGAGGCCGCGAAAGATGCGCAGGAGACTGCAGACGAGTCAGATGAAGAGATGCAGGGGGCTGCGGAAGAGGCCGCTGAAGAAGCACAGAACTAAAATATGTAAGGTTGAAAATAATAAAAAAGGGCGTTTTAAAACGCCCTTTTTTATTCAGGCAATCCAATAAAATGCTAGGTCATCTCTGATAACCTGATCAGTTTCTCATAGTCGGCGTTCACGCGCTGCTGGATGTAAGAAATATGTTCTTCATCCAAGTGGCGGAATCGACGCTGGCCTTTCAGGTATTCCTGAACGGGCTTCGGCTTTGTTATCTTGCGGCTCATGATGTATCGCCCTTCGATGACTTCATACAGAGGAAAGATCCTTGTCTCTACTACCAGCTTTGCAAACTCGATTGAGCGCTCAGGTGCCGATCCCCAACCTGTCGGACAGGGTGAATATATGTGTATGTAAGCAGGTCCTTTGACCAGGGCCGCCTTTTTTACTTTATTCATGAGATCCAGGAAATAGGCAGGTGATGCGGTAGCTACATAGGGTATGTTATGCGCTACTGCTATTCCAGGCACGTTCTTTTTCCAGGTAACCTGACCAAAGCTCTTTTCCCCCGGAGGGCTGGTGGTTGTCATGGCGCCGTATGGGGTACAACTGGAGCGTTGAACCCCTGTATTCATATATGCCTCGTTATCCAGGCATATATAAGTGAAGTCGTGTCCCCTCTCAAGGGCACCTGAGATCCATCCGATACCTATGTCACTTGTTGAACCGTCTCCTCCTATTGCCAGGATGTCTATATGTTTCTTGGGGACCCTGCCTTTGCGTCTCAGGACCTTCAGCGCTGATTCTATGCCCGACGCCACGGATGCCGGATTTTCAAAAGCGATGTGGATCCATGGCACTTTCCATGCAGTCTGTGGGTATGGAGTCGTAATGATCTCCATACAACCCGTAGCCATACACACGATAACGTTTTCCCCCAGGGCCTTCATAGCCATTCTAAGGGCCAGAACCTCACCGCAACCTTGACACGCCCTGTGCCCCGGGGCAAGCATTTCCTTCCTGGGAAGATTTTTCGCCTTAAATCGTTTGAATTTTTCGAATTCAGATATCATTTTTCACGCACCCCGATCACTTCATAGAGTTCCTTTGGACGTCTCTTGGCAAATGCCGTGGCCTTTTCGACCATTTCTTCGAACCACTCAACTGTTACATCCCGTCCACCAAGACCGGCAACAAAATTGAAAATTTTAGGAGACCCCGGCACCTTGTAGAAAAGAGACCTGAGTTCAGCACCCACCGGACCGCAAGTTGAGCCAGGGGGCAGACAGCGGTCGACTACCGCCAGCACTTTTGCCTTTCCGGCGGCCTTTCGAAATTCCGGTCCTGGGAATGGACGCCACAGACGAATTCTTACCAGCCCTGCCTTTTGTCCCTTTTCCCGCATGGTGTCTATCGCCGTCATGGCCGTCTCTGAAATACTGCCCATGGTAACCAGCAGGACCTCGGCATCTTCTGAGCGGTAAGTCTCAACAGGGTTATACTGACGTCCGAAGAGGTCTGCGAATTCCTTCCATCCCTGGAGTATTACCTTTTTGGATGCCTTCAGTGCTTCATTGTGAGCAACCTTTGCCTCTGAATATACCTCTGGAATACCCACGGGACCCATGGTTATGGGCTTCCTGGGATCCAGACGGTAGCGGGGTTTGAAGGGAGGAAGGTATTGATCCACCTCTTCCTGGCTCAAGAGCTCTACGGCCTCGACAACATGACTCAGGGTGAATCCGTCAATATTTACCATCATCGGCAGGGATACACGCCTGTCTTCAGCCACCCTGAAGGCATGAAGTGTCAGATCAAAGGCCTCCTGGCCGTTTTCCGCAAAGGTCTGTATCCAGCCCACATCCCTCTGACTCATTAT
Organism: Deltaproteobacteria bacterium; assembly: GCA_011042225.1. Taxonomy (GTDB): domain Bacteria; phylum Desulfobacterota; class Dissulfuribacteria; order Dissulfuribacterales; family UBA3076; genus UBA3076. Next base: position 2,722 of record DQXT01000112.1, read on the forward strand.
ATCCTGATGATCGTTCCAGATACTTATAGGCGCGGACAATGCACGGTCTACAACGGCCATGACTATGGGCAATCTCATCGGGCCGGGTATGAAGAGGATCTCGCTCATCAACAAAAGCCCCTGCGAGCTTGTTGAAGTAAAGGTCCTTGCCCCGGCTGCTGAAGAACCGCAACAGCAGCTCATCGCCCCATGCTCAGATTCCACCGGGACGAATTCAGCGTCGACTTCTCCATCTGCCACTACTTCAGAAAGGTGTTCCACAATATGGGTTTGAGGGGTAATGGGGTATGCGGCGATCACGTCTACGTTCGCCAGCTTCACCGCCTCAGCTAGTGCAATTGAAACTTCAATTCCAATGCGTTTGGCCATGATTATCCCTCCTCCGGAATTATTGTTATGGCATCTTTGGGGCACTCATGAGCGCATATGCCACAACCTTTACAGTATTCTAGATCTACCTCAAAGAAGCCGTCCTCGGCTTGAATGATGGCCATATCAGGACAGTATATCCAGCACATACCGCACTTGATACACTTTTCATTGTCAATGACCGGCCTTTGAGATCGCCAATCGCCCGTCCTGAATTTGGCCGAGCTGCCCGGCTCCATCACGTGACATCCAAAGGTTATTGTCTTCCAACCTACAATGGCGTCCGTATTGGCCATTTTATTACTCCTTTATATTTCATGAGGTGTTAAGGGGTTGGTAATAAATTAAGTTTTTTAGTTCACCGCATTAAGAACACAATGAAAAAACCTGACTATTTGCCTCTTTGCAGTAAGCCTTGGTCATAAAATTATCCAGTAATTATTGTTTCCTCAATTGCCCTGCGCATAGCATCCTTGTTTTTCTCGGAAAGTCTTCCAAACCTGCGATCTAATACATGTTCCAATGCCTCTTTGCCGACAATACCAGTAGCCTTCAACAACGCACCGAGCATCGTGGTATTGGTTATGGGCAACCCAAGGATTTCTCTGGCTATGGTATTGGCATCTACCATGGCAAGTTTGCTGTCCAGCCCGAACGTCTCCCTGACCTCTGATTCTTCCATGTGGGTATTCAAAATTACGATTCCGTCTTCATGCAGGCCCTCTGAGACCCTGACCAAAGAAGGAAGCGCCGAGTCAAGTACTATCACTATGTCCGGGCGGTAAACCTTTTCCCTGGTTCTTATCGGGGAGTCACTCATCCTTATAAAGGCCGTCACCGGGGCCCCCCTCCTTTCCGGACCGAAACTAGGAAAGGCCTGTGCGAATCTCCCTTCGTCTATGCCTGCAATTGCAACGAGTTCAGCTGAGGTAACAGCTCCCTGCCCGCCCCGGCCATGAAGTCTGACTTCTTTCATTGGATAAATCTCCCATTAGTGTATTCCAGATGGCAAAGTAAGGCCCATAATAATCACCTTACCTGAAAAGTAAAAAATCAGCTAAGGAGACCCTAATACTATGTAAATATAAAACGACCGTAAAAAGTGCTTCAAAAAATAGGACACGGCTTTTCGCGGATATGCAAATATATTATTCATGTATTTGAAAATCCGCATTCATCTGCGTCCCCAAATGGAACTTTTTTAATATCGAGATAGAGTGTGTTAACACGTTAGTTTTTCTCTTGTCAAGAGTCTGATTTGAGAACCATGGCTATTTTTGAAGATCGAGGGGATTCAGCTTCCTGTTCAGTCGTTCTAAGATAGTGCGGGTTTGTTTGGTTCTGTTACCCAATACCTCGGCCTGTCTTTTTAGCTTTGACGCTGTTTCCCGGTCATTTATCTCCTCAAGATAACCAAGGGCCAGGAGTGCCATGGACTCTGAATCTTCATGGTTTTTCTTGATGGCCTGCTGCCATGATGTCTTGGCCTTCTTCCATTGATTAAGGGCTCGGTAGGCCTTGCCGAGTATCCTGAAAATGGCCCCTGGTAACGGTTGCTCAGGTCTACCTGCAAAAGGCGCCAGAATCTCTAAGGCCTCTTTTGCCCGATCGGATTCAATTAGCACTTCAGCCATGCGGCCTGCCAGGTGCATGTCGCCCGGTTTCAGTTCGTATGCCCTTTTCAGGGCCTTTTCAGCGCTTTCGAGGTCTCCTTTCTTAAAATATATGCCACCAAGGTTATAAAGGGCCATAAAGTTTCCGGAAGGGGTGTCTGCAGCCTGGGAAAAGGCACCAATAGCCTCTTTCGTCCTTCCCAGCTCCGCAAGACATACCCCCAGGCTGTTTAGCAGATTGGCATTCGATGGCTCGGCCTGAAGACCGCGCCTGTAGCTCCTGCACGCACCCGAAAGATCTCCCCAGGAAAAGATTTCATCTCCCCTGACGTTCCATGTCACGCCATCATGGACAACTACCGAACCATTTCCCAGAAGATCCGCATGTATAAAGGCCCACAGAGCAGCTACCTGTGTTCGAAAGTGCCGCACCGCAGGCTGACCCGCGGCAGCGATGCCTATGGTCGAAGGCCCGCCTCGAGCGGCTGTGCATAGTTTCTGGATCTCACCGCCCCATCGGGCCAAATCAGGTCCCCGGGGTCTTGTGTCAAACCTCTTTATTAAAAAGGCATTATCTTTCTCACCTGGAATTAATGAAATGCCTTGGCCGAAAGGGCCTCGGAGATCATGGGGCAAAGGTTTGACATAAGCAACGGCACATTTTGACTTACCCCTGACCGCCTTTTTTACCTGATCAAGTCTTGTTACAAGTCCCTCAATACCCAAGCGGTCTTCGAGAAGCCTTTGATCCTCAGTACAAAAAACCGCAACACCCAGTTCCTCAGCCAACCTTTCAAGGGCATAGATATCCTTGTCCATGAGACCAATATCAAAAGGGCAAAGAATATGGTGGCCATAGGCATTTGAGATCGGTATCTTAAATGCCCGGGCCTTTGAAATCATCTGTTTAAGGCCGCAAGACAGTTCGTCCTTGTCCACTCCGGGCAGAAGTATCCAGGAATCCCTTGAATTCCCCCCCAGCCATTCAAAATCGCAATTTCTCCAAAGCATTGAGCACAAATCGACTGCAGTTTCACGATTGCAGTGACCGGCATTCGCCTTGAGTTTTTGTTTGAGATGCAACAGAGAGATCGAAGGCGCCTTTTTCCTGCAAATAGCCTCCAGGGCAAGATATGCATATGGCGGAATTTCCCCTGATCTTGAAAAAGAGTACTTGAGGCGCAACACCTCGAGTCTATTTTCTATACAGGACTGCAGCACAGGCATCCACCTTTCAGCCTCTTCCGGTCCGATGGAATTGTCATTTTTAAATAATACCATGGTGCCGAGCGTGATTTGGTGATCCGGCACTGCCGCATGATCCCTGATTGGTATCAGGATCTGCTGTCCTATGCGGTCCCAAAATCCTTTGCATTCAGACAGGGCATTATAGGCCCTCTGCCTTTGGCGCTCTGAAAGCCTGATTGGAGGAAGACCTTTGACATGATCGTAAACAGGGCAAAATGTCCATTCTGAAAAAGTAAAGATTTTACCAAGCCATTCAACGACCCGTTCGCCCAGGCGCTCCAGGTCCGCCGGGACCAAGTGTAACACAGGATCAATCATTGTTGATATCTCTCCCTGGAATCCTCGGGAATTTTATGACTCATTGAATCTGAAAGGAGCTGTGCGTGGGCAGAAGCCACCGCCTGAACAATAACCCCGTAGTCTTCCTCCTGGACCGTCCTCATATCCATGAGCACCTTGTCTTCTTCAATCCTTGCGATCACTGGCGGTTCGTTTTTGCGGAGTTCAGACTCGATTCGCGCCGCAGAAAATGTCTTGTCTTCCGGAACGATAACTACTGCCCTGGACTTGAGCTGATGCAGAGGCAAAGCGCCACCTCCAACACGGGAAACGGTCTCTGCGGTGTCTATAGATACGCCGGGGAGTTTCAGCGCCCTGAGTCTTCTTCGAAGTCGTCGGGCACTGGACTTGAGACTGTCCATGGAAAGACACAGCATATTGAGCGTAGGTATAATCTTGACCGCTTGCTCCGGATCTTGATATAGCCTCAGGACACCTTCCAGCGCCACAAGGGTGAGCTTGTCTATACGTACCGCCCTGTTCAGGGGATTTTTCTTTATGCGGTCAACGAGTTTCTTCTTCCCGATAATTATTCCCGCCTGTGATCCGCCCAGAAGTTTATCGCCGCTGAAGCTGACCAGATCCGCCCCGGCAGACAGCGACTCCTGGACCATTGGCTCATGAATTATTCCGTATCTGGAAAAATCCATTAAGTTGCCGCTGCCCAGGTCTTCGAACACAGGGACACCGTATCTTGCGCCGAGTTCTGCCAGCTCCGCTACGGATGCGGCCGTTGTAAAGCCTACCATCTGGAAGTTGCTCTGATGAACCTTCATAAGCAGAGCGGTCTGGTCACTTATGGCAGACTCATAGTCACTCAAGTAAGTACGGTTTGTGGTCCCCACCTCTCTCAGGATGGCCCCGCTTTTCGCCATTACATCAGGGATGCGGAAGGAACCGCCAATCTCTACCAGTTCACCCCTGGAAACTATCACCTCTCTGCCCTTGGCCAGGGTTTCCAGTGTGATAAGGACCGCGGCGGCATTGTTGTTCACTACCAGGGCGGATTCCGCCCCGGTCAGATCGCAGAGCAACCCCTCCACATGGCTGTACCGGCTTCCCCTCATACCCTTTTCCAGGTTATACTCCAGATTTGAGTATCGACCCGCTATATCCAGCATGTGCCGGAAGATCTCTTTGGGAAGAAGGGAGCGTCCCAGATTTGTGTGTATAACCACGCCTGTGGCGTTGACAACAGGCCTCAAGGATGGCATCAGCAGTGATGCCAGACGTATTTCGATTTGTTTTTTTATGGTTTGATATTCTACTGATTCGGGGTCAGGTTCTCGGGAGGACAGGATATATGAGCGCAGTCCGTCAAGGACGTCTCTGCAGGCGGTTACCTTGACCCGCCTGGGGACTTCATTGGATAATGTCTGTATAAGTTCATCAACCTTGGGAAGCTTGCGTAAAAATTCTTGTTGAGATTTTGAATAATCCATGCTGCGTCTCTCTTTAATCTGGGTGGATAAAACCCGTGATACCTGGCTAAAAACCGGTATCGAGCATTATATAGAAAAGATTGAGCACTACATTTGTGTGCAGGTCCTCCAGCTTCGCGGCGTTCGCTCTGTTCGAAAGATGAAGCCCGATGAGGTCATGAAGTGTGAAGCCGAATCCATTATAAAGGCCCTGCCAAAAGGGGCCTTTACGGTCGCTATGGACGTAAGGGGCCGGATGTTGGACTCCCCCGGACTCGCCGATATATTTACAGACCTGGAGACAAGAGGAGTCAGAGATGTGGCCATTCTTATAGGCGGCGCCTTCGGGCTGGCACCTGAAGTAATTAACAGAGCAGATATGAGGTTATCTCTATCTCCAATGACCTTTACACACGACATGGCAAGACTCATACTGGCAGAGCAGATCTACAGGGCCTTTACCATCAAGGCCTCCGAACCCTACCATCATTGAAGATCCTGCAGAAAAACTCCAATCCGCGGATTTGCTTCAATTTTCAGTTATCATTAAGTAAAGATAATAAGTACATCTCATTCCTGAAAAATTTTGCGACTTGCATCTTGGGCATTTTGAGCGGGATAATATTTCAGGAATTTTACAGTGTAATCATCATTGAAGGTATGAGTTCAATGGTGATCCCTTGTATTTATGCCCTGATATAAAATTCATTTACGCCTCAACTACTGAGGTTACCTCCGGGACTTCACCCTGAAGAAATCTCTCAATTCCGGACTTAAGGGTTATCTGGCTCATGGGGCAGCCCTTGCAGGCACCGGTTAAATTGACCTTGACTACTCCGCTGTCTTCGTCTACTTCCACCAACTCTACATCCCCTCCGTCCTGCTGCAGCATTGGACGCACCTTATCCAGTGCCTCCTTTACTCTATCTTTTATCATTTTAAATATCCACCCTTTACTTTTAAATTGCCGTCACGATATCTCCACGCGTAAACAGCGCTGAAAGTTCATAGCCTGAATCTATCAAGGCCTGTTTTCCACCTTCTTCCCTGTCAACAAGGGTAATTACCTGGGCTACTGTGTAACCCTCCTCTTTGGTTCTCTCAATTGCCTTGATAAGGGTTCCGCCACTGGTAACCACGTCTTCGACTATGACCACCCTGCTTCCAAGGGGGATGTTGGACTTTCCTTCTATCCAGGATCCCGTACCGTGTCCTTTTGCCTCTTTCCGTATTATAAAGGCGGGTATGGGCCTCCCCTCAATAAAGCTTACTATAGAGACGGCGGTAACCAGAGGATCGGCCCCCAGGGTCATTCCACCGACCCCTGAAACAGTTATGCCGGACTGCAAAATGCGATTGTATAACAGCTTGCCGCATAGATAGGCCCCCTCTGAGGAGAGCGTGGTCTGCTTGCAGTCTATATAGAAGTCGCTCTCCTTACCGGAGGTTAATCTGAAGGTCCCCTCTCTGTATGAGAGCTCAAATATTATCTGTCTGAGTCTTTCCCAGTCTTTTTGAATCATTATTCGTAACCGCCTGCCCTATTACACGGAAAGTTAATAAATGCCATTACTCACCACCAAAGACCCGCTCAAATATGGTCTTTACGTGTTTAAGGTGATAATTTATGTCAAATATTGCCTCTATTTCTTCCGGACTCAGATATTTGCTCAGGTCTCGGTCCGCCAGGAGTCTCTCTTTGAAAGTGCCGTTTCCTTCCCATACCTCCATGGCCTGTTTCTGCACGATTCTATAGGATTCTTCCCTGCTGACCCCTTTTTGTGTAAGTATTAGCAATACTTGTTGTGAAAAGATAAGCCCCTTGAGCATATTCAAATTATGTTTCATCCGGGCAGGATATACTATTAAATTATCCAATATTCCAGTAAGCCGGCTCAGCATGAAATCCGTCCCGATAAAGGCATCAGGACCGATCACACGTTCAACTGATGAATGGCTGATATCACGCTCATGCCAAAGCGTCACGTTCTCAAGTGCAGGAATCGTATAGGAACGTACAAGCCGGGCAAGACCACACAGGTTTTCCGACAGGACCGGGTTTCGCTTATGCGGCATGGCCGAAGAGCCCTTTTGCCCCGGCCTGAAGTACTCCTCTGCCTCAAGCACTTCTGTCCGCTGAAGATGACGCACCTCGGTTGCTATTTTTTCAATAGAGCTTGCCAGTACTGCCAGGGCACAGAATACCTCCGCATACCTGTCTCGCTGTATGATCTGGTTGGAGGCGGAAGCCGGTTTAAGCCCCAGGTGTTCACATACATAAGATTCTATCCTGGGATCGGCGTGCGCAAACGTGCCGACAGCCCCTGACAGCTTGCCATAAGAAATCGTCTCCTTTGCATTTTCAATACGCCTGCGGTTTCTCCGCATCTCATCGTACCAGATCGCAAGCTTCAGACCGAAGGTAATGGGCTCGGCATGAATACCATGAGACCTTCCAACCATCACAGTATCTCTGTGTTCAAAGGCGCGTCTTTTTATTACATCTATCAGGGCATCCAAGTCTTTGATAATGATTTCCAGGGCCTGCTTAAATATTACGGCATTGGCTGTATCAATCATATCAGACGACGTAAGACCCCAGTGCAGGTACCTGGCAGAAGGCCCTATATGCTCTGCCACATTGGTAAGAAAGGCGATTACATCGTGACGGGTCTTTTCTTCGATTTCCGCTATTCGTTCTGTTTCAAAGGCAGCCTTTCTCCTTATTTCCTTTGCGGCCTTTTCGGGTACTGCCCCAATCTCAGCCCACGCCTCTGCCGCAAGGATTTCCACTTCGAGCCAGGTCTTGTATTTATTTTCAAGGATCCATATAGCTGCCATCCCGGGCCGACTGTATCTATCTATCATGAAAAAGGTCCCTATAATTTTTAGGTTACGGTTTTACTTGAGACAGGGCTTTATATGGAATTAGAAAATTTGTATTCCCTGCCTCCAGAGACTGTTATATTAACTGTAAAGGTGTGCATTTAGACCAGATAACAGGAGGAAACGCAATAGTTTATAGTAAAAACATCCAACAGAAAGACACCGGTTTTGTCATTAGAAAGATATGAGAAGTCGCAATATTTCTGTTTTTACCCTTTTAATGATGCAGAAACAGCGGTACGCAGGATTGCAATCACGGGTAGACGACACAGACCTCACTCTGCAGCTTGGAGCCGCTCATATTATCCCCCTTTTTGAAGAGGTTTTCCCAAGGAGCAACCAGATAAAGAAAGGACCGCCAAGCAGGGCCGTAATGATGCCTACTGGTATTTCGGCAGGTGCAATGAGCGTCCTGGCAAGCATATCGCAAAGGGTCAGAAATGCCCCGCCGAACAGGAGGGTGGCTGGTGTCAGGTACCTGTGATCGGCACCGATAAGCAGCCTGCAAATGTGAGGGACCATCATGCCCACAAAACCGATTGGCCCGCATATAGCTACAACCCCTCCTACCATAAGCGATGTCGCAAAGAAGAGGATCTTTTTTGTTTTCCGCACACCGACTCCACGGCTGGCAGCGATTTCCTCCCCTGTCATCATCAAGTTCAGCTCATAGGTCATATAGATGATTATTGCACTTCCGCTGATTACGAATGGAGCCATATTCAGAACGGACTCAAACCCGACGGCCTCGAGTCCTCCCATCAGCCAGCGCAAAATGCGGAACGATTGCGAAAAATCGCTCATATACTGGGTAAAGAGGATGACGCTGGAGAAGAAAAAGCTGATGGCCACTCCAGCCAAAAGCATTGTGGTTATAGAAAATCCTCTCCTTGCCCTGGTCAGACCATATACCAGCAGAATGGAGAGAATAGCCCCTGCAAATGCGGCAATGGATATGCCGGAAATACCAAGTATGCTAAAAACTAAACCGAGGCGAACGTAGATCGACGCTCCAAGAGACGCTCCGCTGGCCACGCCGAGGGTAAACGGGGTGGCCAGCGGATTGCGAAACATTGCCTGAAAGGCCATGCCACTCACTGCAAGGCCAGCCCCTGCGAGGAAAGAAATACATACTCTCGGTACCCTGATCTTCCAGAAGATATCCGACTCCATGTTGCCGGATGCGGGATGTAAAATGGCACTAAATGATATAGTATTCATTCCGACTATCGGTGCGCACAAAAAGACAATAATGGTCAGGACAAAAAGAAGGGCCATTGGTATTGATCTGTTGTGTCTTGAGCCTGTATTCATCATGGCACTTCCGGTACGGTAAGGGTCTTGCCCGTTTGAGGGTGCTTCACAAAAAGAAATGATTTTTCGTATATTTTATTGAGGATTTCATTGTTCATAAATTTGTCTGTAAGACCGCAAAAGACAACTGCGCCATCTTTAAGTGCCAGTATACGCCGGCTCGTCAAAATTGCGTTATTGATGTCATGGGTTACAGAAAGCACGGTAAAACCGTGCTCACGATTGGCTCGTTCCAGCAACCTGTGAACGTCGGCCTGGTGTTTAGGGTCCAGAAAGGTTGTGGGTTCGTCAAGAAGAAGAACTTTCGCTCCCTGAGCGAGCGCGGCGGCGATGAAGACTTTCTGGCGTTCTCCGCCGCTGAGTGTGGGCAGAAGACGTTCGCTGAATTCCGCTATTCCAGTGATTTCCAGCGCGTCGTGAACCGCTTCCTCATCTCTTTTTCCTGGCAAAGAAAAAGGGCTTAGATGAGGATAACGGCCCATCATGACAAACTCATATACAGTAAAGGGTAAAATGCGGCCATCTGCCTGCGGGACATAGCTCAATTTTTGTGCGAGTTCTTTCTGGCTGTATTTATCAAGCGGTTTTCCGGCTATCCTGATATCTCCACTCCCCCCTTTATAAATCCGATCCAGGCATTTCAGCAGGGTGGTTTTCCCGGCCCCGTTCGGACCCACGATTGAAATATATTCGCCTTCCTTAACGCTGAATGAAATGTCCTGAAGAATGGACCTGTTGCTTATGGAAAATGAAAATCCCACTATTTCAATGATGGTGTTCTCCATTTCTATTCCCAGCCCGCCTCCGGGTGTATCAAACGTGCCATCTTTTCCAGGATAAGGACAAATCTCGGTCCTGGAATCACGGCGTAATCCTCTCTAAAGTCGTAAATACGGCCTTTTCTGACCGCATTGACTTGCAAGAGGTCCGCCCATTCATTAGAAGCCGTTGCCTGCTCCAGGTCCTTTTCATCTATGGCCGGAATTATTTCGATAATGACATCTGGATTCATCTGGATGACACCTTCTCTGGAAACAATTGGAAATGCGACGTCTCCGTCATAGGCATTTACACCGCCGGCAAGCCTAATCATTTCATTGTAGAATTTTTCCCTGCCCGATATACAGATGTCTTTAAGGGTGCCGGACTCGATGTTCTTTTCCACAGAGATAACGACCCTCGGACGAGGCAACCCTTGGGTCTTTTGCCTTATCTTTTCCATTCTCGACCGGAGATCTTGTACCATTGACTCCGCCTTTGTGCCAACGCCGCATGTCTTTCCGATAACTGTAATTGAATTGAGTATTCCGGATATGCCTTCATGATTCACCATCAAGGTATTAAGGCCAAGTTCAGGCAGATACCGCCTTGGCCCCTCATGTCCGTCCAGCATAATGACAAGATCCGGACATAACCTGACTACAGATTCATAGTTGGGGTCATAGTAGCCACCAACACGCGTTTTTGTACGCGCGGCTGGGGGGAAATCGCAGTAGCGGGTAACACCGGCAATACGGTCTTCCAACCCGAGTGCGAATAGAATTTCCGTAATGCTTGGGGCCAAAGAGACGATAAGTCTGTATTCTTCACTATTAGGATCCTTTGGATATGTAATTAAATTGAAATCGGATACCCGCCCCCTGGATCCCTGCATAGCCTTTTTAGCCGAATAGCTTGCGGTAAAGGCTAGAAGAACAATAGCAACTAAAATAATTTTGCGGCGCATCAAATCCGCCTACTACCAAAAAGAACGTGTATAAGTGTTACGCCCGGCATAATCACCGGTCCAAGTCCTTGTTCTCTGCTATTTCGCCTCATGCTGCCAATTCCCGTACTCTTCGAGATCAAACCTGAAGGCAATGCGCTTTGTTGATGCCACGGCTCTACCGCTCAGTCTGGCCGGCATAAAACCGGCATTCTCAAGCGCCTTTGCCGCAGCGCGGTCAAGACGTCGATATCCGCTACTGGTTTGGATTTCGATCTTTCCGGGCGTTCCGTCTGCATGGACTTCAACGATAAACACAACCGTGCCTTCCTCTCCGTTAATTCGCGAATATCTGGGATATTTCGGCTTTATCAAACCAGTAACGACTGCGGGACTTATCACGCCCTTTTCCTCGAGATTACCGTCGTGGTCTTTTAAGTTGACCTCATGGGTTTCGACGGGATAATTATATGACTGGCGGACCGATTCTTTTTTGTTCCGCACCAGAGGTTTTACTGGAAGCTGTTGATTCGTTTCAGATCTCCTTACATGTGTTTTAGGGAGTATATTTTCAAGAACGGCTTTTCCTTGAGCATTTTCTTTTCGTATCCCAGAGTTGTGTATTTTTTGAGTACGCTGTTCCACAACCGGTTTTTTCTTGGGATATAGAGGGGCATCATGTGTGGGACCTGTCTTTCTGGAAGTTATCTCTTTTTTGTCCGAATAGGGCGGGGCAGAAAGTCTGTGCTTGCCGGCCGGCTCGGCCGCAACGGGTATGATGCTGGATGCCTCGCTGGCTGAAGAGCAGATAATATTGAGCGTGACGGCCGATATGCCCTTTTCAAAAAAGATCTCGGCGTTGCGGTGCGGGCTGTCCGAGTAAAGTACACCTACATGAATAGCGGCCGAAACAAGGAACGGGACGATAAAATCAGAGGACCTCATTCTTTTTCTACACACTCAAACGAGACTTCTTTGATACCGGCACTCCTCAATAAATCAAGAACCCTGATGGCAACCCCTATATCGGCCCTGCGATCGCCGTTGATATATACGGGAAGCCCTGTTTTTTTGTTAGCATACCCCATGACTGTTTGCACCAGTCCATCCAATTCCACTCGTGTCTTGCCGACAAATATCGAGTTGTCTTTTGTTATGGTTATGCCGACATATTCATTTCTGTCCACCACGGCCGTTGAAGCACTCGGCAGATCTACTCTGAGTCCACGGTGAACAACCATGGACAGCATGGCATAGATAAAGAAAATCAGCAGTAGAAAGACAACATCGATGAGTGGAAGCATCTCCACGCGGGCCTTCCTGTTTTCGTATCCACTAGTTATCATGCTGATGTTTTTTCTCCAGCCCATTGCGATACGCAGCCTCGAAACGGACTATGATCTTATTGATCTCCTTAGTCTCTTTCTTTACCTTCGCCACCAGGTAATTAAAGGGGATCAGCGTCATCAGTGCCACAGTGAGTCCCGCAGCCGTTGTAATCAGAGCCTGAGCAATACCTCCGGTTACCGCCTTTGGATCTTCAATACCGCTATGGCCCAAAAGGTCGAAGGAATCGATGATTCCAAGCACGGTCCCCAGAATTCCGAGCAGGGGGGCCATGGTGATAATGGTGTCCAGAATGTCCAGTCCGCGTTTCATACCTTCGATTTCATCCTCTGCCGCAACCTCCATGCTCTCCCGAAGTCCATATTCACGATTAGCAAGCCCGGAAGTGAGTATCCTGGCCAAGAAATCAAGTCCGTCAATCTCATTTTTTCTGCCCTGAATACTGTGAAGGACCCCGCTATGGTCTCCTGACTCTGTCCGGCCGAAGATCTTTTCAAGGCGGTTCTTGTCCCTCCGTCTTTTTTCCTTCCACCAAAAAGTAATTCTCTCAATGGAAATCGTCAGAGACACCATTGAGCATAGAAGAAGCGGCCACATAAGGGGACCACCCCTTAGAAACATATCTCTCATCTAAAACACTCCTGTAAACCTGACTAAACAATGCCTGTTAGAAAGACAATCTGCACCCTCCAAATGCCGAGAGTTCAGGCGTACCAAACCCTTTCACCTCTTCATAGTCTTCGTCTAAGAGGTTTTCCACCCTTCCAAATACCTGAATATTTCCGGTGATATCATAAGATAAAGCCAGATTGGCCAATAAGTATTTGTCCAATTCCACCCGTGCGGCGGGCCAGACAGAGTAATCATTGTCATCTCGCTTACCGACATAGACGAGATTCAGATTTACATTCCCTCTATCCATAAATTGATAATTTACATTGAGCGCAAACTTGTTCTCGGCCCTTCGAAGAAGGTCTTTGCCTGTTTCCGAATTTTCCGTATCAGTGTAAGTGTAGCCGGCCAGAAAGGTAAGGCCGTCAATCGGCCGAAGGGACGCGAAGACCTCGACTCCTTGGGTTTCCGCCTCGGCGACATTGATATACCTTGATGTACCACTTTCAAATTCGATCAAATCATCAAACTCGTTATTGAAATAGGTAATGCCTAAGATCAGTTTCTCTTGAAATAGAGACTGTTCTATCCCGACATCCCACCCGATGCTCTCTTCCGGATCCAGATTCTTTTCACCGTATTGTGAATAGAGCTGATAAAGTGTGGGCGCCTTGAAGCCGGTACCGAAGCTTCCTTTGAGCTTTGTTCCTGTCCGTTGAATCAAATAGGCGGATGTTATGCGATAGGTGGTTTCCGTCCCGAATCTGCTATGGTCGTCCAGGCGAATGCCTAAGGTAGTGAACCATGAATCCCACAGTTTAATCTGGTCTTGGAGATAATAACCAATAGTTCGAGCCGTCTTTTCCTTGAAACTGTTCGTATAGGGACCCCAAGCGCTCTCCGAATAGTATCTGGATTTGCCTTTTTCTTCTTCGTTTTCTATGCCAAGGATCAATGTATTTGTTTTATGGAGGTAGAGATCGTGCTGCCAGTCGAACTTGTATATTTCCCCTTCATAAGAACTGCGATCAAGATCAAGGGGATGATCGGCATCAGTGTCGTTGATATAGTCACGATCAAGATCGGTCAGAGAGAATCCAAGCTTCTGTTCCCAGAGTTCATTGAACAGGGAAAGTCGTACCTGTGTTCTGAAAAAAAGTTGTTCCAGGTCCGCCTTATTGTTTGGATCATCGCCGCCCACGCCCCCTGCATTGTCAATATCGGCCTTTGCATCGATGTATCTGAGAATGAAATCGGCGTCTAAGTTCTGTACAGGAGTTATCCCCAGCCTTGTGGAGATAGAGGTGTTTTCATAGTTATCTCTTTCGTGGTTATGGTCTTTTTCATTGGCGGCGGATATCCCGTCTGTATCCCAGTGGCGGATGCCAAGAGAATAGTTGGCCCACCGGTTTCCTGCGCTGATTCCGGCGTTTTCTATAAATGTATTGAAGGAACCACCCTCGGCCGACATAAAGCCACGGATTCTACCTTTTCCTTTCTTTGTAATGATATTGATGACCCCTCCGATAGCATCGGAACCGTATAGTGTGCTTTGAGGCCCTCGAATGATCTCAATACGTTCGATATTATCAGTGGTAAGGTTGGCAAAATCAAAAGAACGTCCCGGTGTAATCGGGTCGTTCATCTCCACGCCGTCTATCAGGACCAGGGTATGCTCTGATTGAGCCCCCCGGATAAATACAGAGGCCTGTCCCCCGGGACCTCCTGAACGAATGATATCCAGGGCAGGGACTGTACGCAGGACCTCGAGGACCGTTGTATTTTGCCTTTCTTCGATCTGCCGGCCGGTGATGACGGTTATTGAACTACCCACCTCCCTCGACGCTGTTTCTATCCTGGTGGCGGTGACAACTATTTCCTCGGCCTTGTCTTCTTTTGCTTTCTCCGCCTCGTTGTCAGATTGCCTTGTGGTCTCAGGCATTTCAGTGAACTCTGACACTTCGGCTGTCACCATAGTCGGCACAACGAGTAACAATGCCAAAAACACTATTGGAATAATGGATTCTCCCTTCATCCTTGCTTCTCTCCTTTTTGTTCCATTCCTTTCCCCCTTCGATCTTGGTCGTTCAAGCAAAAAAAATCCCCGGGTCTAATGACTAGGCCCGGGGATACCGTTTTCTATCCTCTGTTATTATTGGATGCGCCCTCCCCGATCCTCGAGGGAGAAAACTTCTATGCTTCCTTTTATAAGTGGGTCTTCCGGCTTCCGGATCATTCTACTTGCCACGCCTTCCCATCCTTAACGGACAGTGGCACCACTGCGGCTTTCGTCCACGGTTACGGCGGCGGGTCCGCGACGGATTTTCACCGTTTTCCCTATTAGGGCATGAAACCCTAATCACTGAATAGAGATAACATATAACACTGACGGGTCAAAAATCAAGCACCTTTTCCGGTATTTAACATTAGTGTCTATTCTTTAATCCCACGTCTTTACCTTACCGTATTCGATTCATCACCATCTTCGATGCGAGCCTGATTGCCGCCTCAAGGCTGGCGCAATCAGCCTCTCCTGTACCGGCAAGGTCATATGCGGTTCCGTGGTCCACTGAAGTCCTGATTATTGGAAGGCCCAATGTCAGATTGACCCCGTCCCTGAAATGAATAAGTTTAAAAGGGATCAGCCCCTGATCGTGATACTGGCAGACCACGGCGTCGAATTTTCCATTTATGGCCTGATAAAACACGGTGTCAGGGGGATATGGTCCGCTGGCCATAATGCCCTTTTCTTTGGCCATTTTTATAGCGGGTGTAATGAATTGCTCCTCTTCATCACCAAACATACCGGATTCACCTCCGTGAGGATTCAGGGCGGCCACGGCAATCTCCGGTTCATTTAGACCAAAATCATTTTTCAGGGAAAAATCCGTAAGTGCAATTATTTGAAAGACCTTTTCCGTGCTGATGCCGTCCGCCACATCCCTCAAGGGGCAGTGTATGGTCACAAGGGTTACCCGGAGTTTATCGCCCGCCAACATCATGGCGTATCTTTTCGTGCTGGTCTTGTCGGCAATGATTTCAGTATGCCCTGGGTAGTCGATGCCGGCAAGTCTGAGACCCAGCTTGCTGATAGGAGCAGTCACAAGGCCGGAGAGCTTGTTTTCTTGGCATAATTTAATTCCCGCGGCAATATACTTAAAAGAGGCATTTCCAGTAGAGGAATTCGGTTTACCCCAAGGGACCTCTTCAATGTCAAGACAGGTCCGGGTAAATACATATATGGCACTCTTGGAAAGGGGATCGCCAGGCATCCATGACTTAATGGGAATATCTATACCGAGTACGCTTGATGCCCTTTTAAGTATGTTCATGTCCCCGATGACGACTGCCGGAGGCGACAGCAACCACTTGGGATTGGTTGCAAATGCCTTTATGATGATTTCAGGACCAATCCCCGCCGGACAGCCCATGGAGATGCCTAATGGATTTTGTGACTGTAATCTGCGAGTATGTGCATGCATATGCGGTTTTATTTCGGATCATCTGCCCCTGCCTCTGGTCTGGGAATCTGAGACAAAACAGTGCCACAGAACCCCGTTTTTTTGAAACCCCTCTTTGGCAAGATCATTAGTAGACTCCGTTTCTGAAATTCGAGTAATCCCAAG
>DQXT01000109.1 GCA_011042225.1 Deltaproteobacteria bacterium
GTCCTGTGCACCCTCTCTGTAAGGATCAGTGCAAAAGTAACCAAAAAGATGACAGATGATAATATGAATGTAATTGAAGTTGGTGATACTGCTGCTGAAGCGCCATGTCCAGTCATTAGCCGACATCTCCTTTGAATAACTTTTGGATTACAAAGTATGCCTTGGGTCTGACTCTAAAGACCATAAGGTCTCAGCTCTACATCGATTTATGAATATCCCTTCCTCTATTTCATCGTTTAAGGAGATGGCTAAATCGATTGTAGGATCCCTGACGGATCGGCGTTGTCAAATCTTAATTTTTTACCTTTACATCACCCTTCGAATATCTATACGAGAGTGAGATAAAAGTCACCCAAAAGGCTTATGACTGAATGGGAAATGCGCTTTACCAAATAGACATGAGCAAATTCACTGTGGAGCCAGGTTTTTCAGTCAGTCCCGACAATCGGTAACAGGGTTGTATGTGATTACCGGAATTCCCTCACCTGATCTTCACTATGCCTTTCTCAAGCCACCCCCCTGACTGCTTTTGGTCTTTCCCATCCTCTCCGACAGGAACTCAAAATCTTTTGGTCTTTTTTGAAACCCCCCCTCTAACCTCTAATCTTCAAGCAACTATTAGACAGCCCCTTGATTTAGGAAATATCATAGTATGCAGTCATTACGACGTCAACTAAATTAGAGACATATTACACATTTAAAAGCAGATTAAACAATTTAATAAGAGAAGCCCCCGGAGAGATTTTTTAAAGCCCCTCTTGATGAACTTTAAATTCATACATCCTGTTTAAAAAGGAAAGGGACTATACAGAATAACTCTGTAACACCTTTAACCCTTTTTTCTCAAAATTGGATAAAATTTCTACTTTACTATGGGTAATATTGTATAGTAATATAAATTTACGGGAAAATGTTTTTGCAGATAATCCATTTGACACGGAGTTTGTCTTATGAGACGATTAGTTACACATAATATCAATTATAGATAAGGAAGGGAGGTGCATAATACAAAAAAATAATAAGTTAGCTTTTTAAGCTGTATATCATAATAAGGGAGGAGAATAAATTACCGGCCGGACATTTGTATAGGCAAAGGTAGTGTGTTGCGCAGCTGTAAGTTTCGCTCTGTAATATTGGGAGCTCGTTTAAGGGTTAACGAAGGGGGAGTGAAGAAAAATGAGCAGAATGTTTAGATCTCCATGGTTGGAAGTAAACATAATGTTGGTCGTACTTATCATATCGTTTGCAGGTATGTACCTGGTAGGCCGAGGGCTCGAGACACCGCCCGGAGGCATGTCCGGTACGGCCATATTTGCATGGCTTTTGGGGTTTTTTTTGCTGAGCTTTGGAATCGCTCTGGTCGCAGTTATCGGCGGGATCGGGGGAGGGGTCCTGTTTACACCCTTCATGCTGGCCTTCACATCCGTTGACAGTCTGATAGTGAGGGCAACCGGCCTTATAGTGGCCATGTTCAGCGGCCTGGTATCCACAGGCCCATTCATGAGGGGTGGACTGGCCAATCTCAGGATCTGCGTTTTTTGCGCCGCCGCTTATGGAATAGGGGCCTTTTCAGGTGCTCAAGGTGCGATATTTGTAGCCCAAAATTTAGGTGAGGCGGGTGAGGGATTTGTCAGGCTCGCCCTTGGACTTATTCTCCTTTCACTTGCCATCTATTTTATTGTAGGCGGCAAAAAGATAGAGTGGCCCGAGGTGAAGCATGTGGACAAATTCACCAAATGGCTGAAGATGTCTCAGCCTTATTATGAAGTGTCTGTGAAAAGGGTCATTGACTATCCCCTGACAAGGGCAGGTTGGGTACTCATAGCCATTATAGGTGTCGGTCTGCTTTCCGGCTTTTTTGGTCTGGGGGCGGGCTGGGCCATAGTGCCGGCACAGAATGTCATAATGGCGGTCCCGCTAAAGGTGGCGGCTGCCAATTCCGGGGTCCTGCTCGGAATGGGAGATTGCATAGGGGTATGGCCGTATCTGCTTATGGGGGCCATAATTCCGGTATTTGCCGCCCCCTGGCTGGTGGGCCAGGTACTGGGAGGATTACTCGGGGCATTGATACTTATCAAAGTCAAGGCCGGATTTGTCAGGTATCTATTGATCGGGTTCATGTTTTTCGCATGTTTTGGACTGCTGACCAAGGGACTTAAATTGCTGGGAGTTATGGGGGAGGTCCCCATGTGGTTGAATGGCCTGGTCTTTCTCACTATTTGTATAATAGTAACTGTGCTTATAGTCAGATATATAAAAGCCGAAGCCCGGTTGGGAGGTGAGTGATATGAGTGCTGGAACAAGACCAATAATGCAATTGTCGCAGCGCGTTTACGGTGAGATAGTCTATTGGGGTACTATCCTGGCAGCCATAATCTGCATGATAGGGCCTTTCATATCCATGAAAAACCCGGACAAAAATGTCATGAATCCGTTCTATCTCTTTGCCGCGATCTTTGAGGGCAAAGACACCGCAACCATCTGGCAGGAAGTGGCCGGAGGTTTCCCCGGCGGGCACTTCTATCTGGATAAGTTTTTTTATGGTGACGGATTTACCCAATTTGGTTTGGCCATGGGCTGCAGTGTAGCCGCATGGGCTCTCATACCTGCCGCTTTCATCTATCTGTTCAAAGAGAAAAATCCAACCTATACGATATTGTGTCTCTGGGTTACGTTACTGATTATCCTCTCTATGGTAGGTATAGTAAGTTCACATTAGCTTAGGTCTTCCCGCAAAGAGGCCGAAAATGGATCAAAGGCCTGTACTGCTGCTTCCCGCCGGGCAGTACAGGCCTTTTTTGTGTATAGCGTGTGCCATTCACGCGTCCGGTTTATCATTGTGCCGGTCTTTAAATAGTGTATCTTTACATTGTGTCTTTATAATAAAGATAAGGAGTCCATGAAAGATAAGGCGCATGTTACGAATATTCTTCATCATATCGGTGGTCTTTATTACGTCCGCCATTGCATCCGGAACCGAATTTACCCAGAGGTTCAATGCAAAAGAGGGTTTCACATTAAAATTGCCGGACAAATGGGTCCGGATTCCAGGGGAAATCCTGGATGAACATTCCAGGAAGTTGCAACAATCATCGCCTGATGAGGAAAGGCCGGCTTATGATTACGGTTTTCAATTATTCAACGCCGGGCATTGGCTTGAATGCCCGTATATACTTATCCGCATTAACAAAACAGGGCGAATTCCTGAAGATAAAATAAAGAAATTAACCAGAGAAAAAGATGGATCACAGCCAATCAAGGAGAAAATTAGTGGAATCCCGAATACAGAGGTGGAAGATATCCTGTACGATCCGGATGACCATACTCTATGGATGACCTTTCTGGCGGACGCGGAAAAGGTAAGAGGTCTCGTAGCTACAAAGCTGACACAAGAGGGCTGTATCCAGATAGTATGTTACTCCATTGATCAGGATTTCCCTGAATATCGCCGGCTGTTTGAAGATATAGTGAAAAATATCTATTTAAGCAAAGACCTGGAATACAGATCTCGAATAACGGATTCCATACCTATCATTTCACAAGTCGACTTCCAAAAGTTCTTTTCACACGTCTTCACCAGCGCGCTCCTGATCGGTGCAATCTGGCTGCTGCTAAAGCGAATTAAGAAGAGGTCCTGATTTGATAGGGTGGAAAGGCTGAAGCATGTTGGCCCGTCACCTTTTATCTTCAGAATCTTTGTTGCCATTTCAGGCCCCTCAGACCAAGTATGACGGCGAGTACACTGAGAATAAAGATCCAGGAAATTTGCCCTGATATCTCCGTCTTCAGAACCGCATCCATTGAATTGTCAGGGTTATAATAGACAGTGACCTTGCTGCCTTCCGGGTATTCCCTCAGTATTTCTAAAGAGCTACTGTAATCACCGATTATCAGGGTATAGGATATCTGGGAACTTACATAACGATTCCCCTTTACAAAATATTCGTATTTAATAAATACCCTGCGGCCGATAGTCCTTTTGGCGCCGGATATACGGGAAACTATGATCTTTCCCTCCGTGGTCGGCCAATTCTGTGACTCGTATCCTTTGTAGACCTTGTAAACCCCGTAAAATCCAATAACAATTCCTGCAAATAAAACTATGACTAAGGGGTTTACATATGAATTTTTGCCTTTCCCTTTCTTGTTATCATTTAGGGTTTCTGCCATCAGCCATTGGGAAAACAGTAAGTTCCTCCACAGTTGCATTATCCGGCTGTTTTAATATTTCAAATCAGGGCATTGTTTGCTCAGCGGCTGACAGACAGGGGCCGACCCGTGCTTTTCTCACTTGAAGAAGAACCGGTCGGCCCTGTGTTTATGCCAGCGGCTAAGGATAGCTATAGCTATGTATTTTGCTGGACTTGAGTGCCATGCCGCAATAACCTTTTTTGAATATTTCTATTTTTCAAGGTCGTCCAAACGCATCATGGCACTGAGGGCAGCCATTGGATCACCAGCGGCAAGAAGATCTAATTCCTTCATACGCTTCTGGTCGTGAGGGAATTTTTTCTTTAATCTCGTTTCATAGGCATCTCTGAGTACACACAGAAGCTTCTCTAGGTCATAAGGCTTTTCCAGGTAGCCGAAGGCACCCAGCTTGGTACATTCGACTGCAGAGTCTACCGAGGCATAGCCCGTGAGCATTATGACCTCTAGAAACTTATGATTTTCCTTGAGTATTTTGAGGAGTTCCTGCCCATTCATCCCTGGCATTTTTAAGTCAAGTATCGCTACATCGAATCCGCCTATTTTGGCCTCCTTAATTGCCTGCTCTCCGTTTGAGGCGGTGGTGACCTGAAAATCTCTGGATTCAAGTCGTCGCGAGAGCGTGTTCAGGAAGTCTACTTCATCGTCAACGGCAAGAATTTTGATCTGTGAAGGAGTTGATTGAGCATTAGTCATAACCTTATCTCCTTGAGTTGTTTGATTGTAGCTCCAAAATTATACTATAAATATAAATTAAAATAATATTATATAATATCAATTATATTATATCAAATGAATTATATCAGATCGGCAATGATATATTTATAGTACCTGCCTTACTATCAACTGTGATCTCAGCCTGGAGAGCACAAAGCAATGCCTCAATTCGTTTGTCGGGAAATGCCTCCGGCGTCGGTTCCGGCATAGAGTCCAGTTGTGAAAATGTAATCTGAGCGCTGTTGTCTATTTTTTTGGTGAACACTCGGACTGTTTTACCCTGCCCGACTGAATCCATTGCCGAGTCAAGGCACAGCCATATGAGATTTTCCAGTAAAAAGGGATTTGTCTTGATATTTATCGGTTCATCAGGGGGTATTTTTTCCAGGCTGACTTCGCGCATGCTGGCGAACCTGGCAGCAAGTTTTGTCACGATATCCAGAATGTCATTTAGGTTTTCAGCCTTTGTCAGTTGATCCGTAGTATGGGCAAATTTGTTCATGTTTTTCATGATACTATCCGCCCTTCGGACCTGCTTTATGATCATCTGAGATACGCCCTTCAGTTGCTTTGCATCAATGGGCATTCCCGTGTCATGCATATAAACAAAATCCTGTAAAAGTCCTGCGTTTTCATTAATAACAGCCAGGACGTTTTTGATCTCGTGAGACATTGAGGCCGACATCTTTCCAAAAAATTGCAGGCCTTCTTCACACAGAACATCCCATTTATAGCTCATGTCAGCTCCTGTTTATCTTATATTAATCTTTCCTATGAGGTCATATGAAATTTTTTATTGTTTTGGTTAATATACTGTGAAATCGCGCTGAAAATCAACTAATTTCTGTGACTTTTACCAAACATGCCCATATCGGTTTTGCACACGGCCAGACAAAGCACAATGGTGAACCAATTGCTGAAAATCAAGTCGAAGCGGGAAATTTTTCTTGACGTCGTTATTTGGATATATTAAAAACCGGTTGAATACTCAGTCTAATTTGGAAGGTCTGCCAACCAGTTAATACAACACAGAAAGGTGATGTATTACAAATGGCTTAGATAGTTAAGATGTCCAAAAGAGATACGATACTGCAGGCGGCGACAAGGCTCTTTTCCAAAAAGGGGTTCAAACAGACCTCCATTGCCGAACTCTCCAAGACGACAGGTGCCGCTGAAGGGACGATCTTTTATCATTTTAAAAACAAAGAGAATATCTTTCTTTGCATCCTCAAGGACACCAGGAATAGAGTTATAGCGGAGTTGAACAGGTATGTGGAAGAAGAGAAATTTGGGACTGGTTTGGACATGATAGAGGGCGTCTGCTCCTTTTACTTTTATCTCGCCGGAAAAATGGAAGAGCAGTTTCTGCTTCTGCATCGTCGTCATCCGCATGAACTCGCCGAGGTCAATCCTGTTTGCAGGGAGCATCTAGAGGCCATTTACAACAGTTTTGTAAATGGTTTCGAGCAGGCCATTCTTATCGGGCAAAAGGATGGGTCTATAAGGGAGATGTCTCCAAAAAGGACTGCGCTTATCATCTTTTCCATGGTGGACGGCCTGGTGCGGTTCAAGACCTATAATCTTTACAGTGCAGGCGCACTCCACAAGGATTTTCTGGAGTTGTGCCGAGCTATGCTACAGAAAAAAATAGATTCAGGGGTAGGTAATTCCAATGCTGACAAAAATTTTTCCATTTATTAGCTGGTTTAAAGACTACAACCTCGGCAGTTTCAGAGACGACGTTCTCTCTGGTCTTACTGTTGCAATGGTACTCATTCCCCAGTCCATGGCCTATGCACAATTAGCAGGGCTGCCGCCTTACTATGGGCTGTACGCCGCATTTCTGCCGCCCATGATTGCCTCTCTATTCGGCTCAAGTCGTCAGTTGGCCACCGGTCCTGTTGCGGTTGTGTCACTGATGACCGCTGCATCCCTTGAGCCCTTGGCAACCGCTGGTTCGGAGGGATACATCGCCTATGCTTTATTACTGGCCTTCATGGTTGGCCTGTTTCAGTTTGCACTCGGCGTATTAAGGCTCGGACTTGTGGTCAATCTTCTCTCACACCCTGTAGTAAACGGATTTACCAATGCGGCATCCATTGTCATTGCCACCTCCCAGCTGTCCAAGCTGTTCGGTGTGTACGTGGATAAGGCCGAACACCATTACGGCACCATCATCAGGGTCGTCCAGGATGCATTTCACTATACCCATTTGCCCACATTGCTTCTTGGCATACTTGCCTTTGCCATTATGTACACACTCAGAAAAACCGCGCCAAAGATCCCCAATGTCCTCGTGGCCGTGGCAATAACAACGGTTATTTCATGGGCTATCGGGTTTAAGCATGACGTAAGCGTTGATATTTCAGCTATTGAAAGCCCCAAGGTACATGAACTCGTCCATAGATTTAATGAGACGGTAAACAGTATGAAGCCGCTGGCCGAAGAACGGACCCGGGTTGCAAAGGCCCTGGACGAGGCCAAGGGCGCCCACAATACCATTGGTATCCTCAACGCAGAGCGTGACGCGCGTGTCATAGCATTCAAGCTGGATCAGCTCAAAGAGGAGGCCCACAAATACAGGACGGAGCTCAGATATTTTCTGTTCAGCGGTGTAGAGCAGCCTGATGGTTCAATAAAGTTCTATCCCAAAGAGGAAACCCCGGAAGGTGTCCAGACTGATGGCCGCACATGGCGCATCATGGTGGGCAATAAGCTGCTCAAAAAAGACGAACTGGTCATGATGGGAGGCGGCAAGGTAGTCGGGGTGATACCTGAGGGACTGCCTGCTTTCACGGTACCGCAACTGGACATGAAGGTCATGTTGCAACTTCTGCCCTTTGCAATCATCATTTCGCTCCTTGGCTTCATGGAGGCCATTGCAATTGCCAAGGCCATCGCAGGCAAGACGGGCCAGCGCCTCGATCCCAATCAGGAGCTTATCGGCCAGGGACTGGGCAACGTCCTGGGCTCTGTGGGCAGCAGTTACCCGGTTTCAGGGTCTTTCTCCAGATCTGCGGTCAATTTCCAGGCCGGCGCAGTTTCGGGTCTGTCGGCCGTGTTCACCAGCGCGGCCGTGGTTATCACGCTCCTGTTTTTTACTCCTCTTCTCTATCATTTACCCCAATCCGTGCTGGCCGCGGTCATAATGATGGCGGTCCTCGGCCTGATAAATGTCTCCGGTTTTATTCACGCATGGAAGGCCCAATGGTATGATGGGGCCATTTCCATATTGAGCTTTGTCGTCACCCTCGCCCTTGCACCTCATCTGGAAAAAGGCATTGAGCTTGGCGTGGCCCTATCGCTTATGGTATATATATACAAAAGTATGAGACCGACCGTTGCCTCACTGGCAAGACATGAAGACGAATCCTTGCGCGATGCTATAGTCCATGGACTTAAACAGTGCAAGTATATGGCCATAATACGCTTCGACGGTCCGCTTTTCTTTGCCAATTCCAGCTATCTGGAGGACCAGATTATGGAACGCAGGCAAAACATGAAAGACCTTAAGCACATTCTTATTGTGGCCAATGGCATTAATGATATGGACGCATCGGGCGAAGAGACATTGTCATCAATTGTAGACAGGGTCAGGGCAGCGGGCCTGGATATCTCTTTCAGTGGTGTTAACGAGTCTGTCATGAAGGTGCTGAAACGCACATTCCTGTTGGAAAAAATCGGCGAAGACCATATTTATCCGACTCTGGAACATGCCATACGCAGTATTCACTGCAAGGCTCATGTGGGCGACGTGGACGAAGACTGTCCGCTTATGGATGTTTGCAGACTACCCATGCGTAGCTAAAAAAGGGAGTTAAACATGTCTGTTATCACAGTATTCAGCGGTATTTTTTGCAAAGAAGATTCAGTAGTCCATGAAATAACCGGCAGCACTGGTTACAAGCTTATTACGGACAAAATCCTTGTCAGCGATGCAGCCGGGCTTTCCGATATGGCTGAAGGCAAGGTAGAACGGGCCTTTTCAGCCTCTACGTCGGTATTTAATAAGTTTACCCATGAAAAGGAACGTGCGATTGCTTATCTCAGGCTCGCCCTGGCAAAGACGCTTTCAGAAGACAATCTTATTGTATTCGGACTGGCGGGTCAGCTTATCCCAAAAGAGGTCACTCACGTACTACGTATCTGCCTTATCGCAGACATGAAGTTCAGGACCAGAGTGGCTGCCGAAGAAAAGGGATTGTCTGAAAAGGATGCTGTAAAGCTCATACACAACACAGATAACGACCGTGCCGCATGGGTTAACAACCTTTTCGGCATCAAAGATCCATGGGCGGCTTCTCTCTATGATATCGTCATTCCCATGGACAAAAAAGATGTAATGGAAGCAACTGAGATTATTAAAACAAATCTGGACAGCGATGCGGTCAAAACCACGGAAAGTTCTAAAGATGCAGTTAAGGACTTTCTCCTTGCAGCCAAGGTAGAAGTAGCTTTGGTCCAAGAGGGGCACACGGTGGATGTGAATGTCAAAGACGGCTCTGTCACACTGATCATCAACAAGCATGTCCTGATGCTCAGCCGACTGGAGGATGAACTTAAATCCATTGTAAACAGAGTGCCCGGTGTCAAGTCAGTAGACACCAAGGTGGGTAAAGACTTTTATAAGACGGACATTTACCGAAAAATAGACCTTGAGACCCCGTCAAAGGTATTGCTGGTGGACGACGAACGCGAGTTTGTCCAGACACTGTCGGAGCGCCTTATCATGCGTGAGATGGGCTCAGCCGTGACATATGACGGAGAATCGGCTCTGGATATGGTCAGTAAAGACGAGCCGGAGGTCATGATCCTGGACCTCAAGATGCCAGGCATCGACGGCATTGAGGTCCTGCGGCGAGTCAAACAGACCAATCCGGAAATTGAGGTGATTATCCTTACAGGGCATGGTTCTGAAAACGACAGAAAGGTATGTATGGACCTTGGCGCCTTTGCCTATCTGCAGAAGCCGGTGGATATTGATTTGTTGAGCGAAAAGCTCAGAGAGGCCAACGAAAAAATCCAACAGAAAAAGAGACAAAAAGGATAGTCTTTATATATGGGCGATCTCTAAAGACACGATTTCCGTTGATCTTTGGTGTCGCCTATCTTTGCGTTTGTAAAGAGATTGCCCTTCCTATGAGTCCCTAGTGCTTGATTTTCCATGGCTGATTTATGCAATTAACCTGATCACGGGGTGAATAGTTCAGGATCCAAAGAAATTGTCTTTATTGAAAAAAATAATCATTATATGTATAATTTTATTGATGAGACCCGCCTGATGGCTAAGAGAATTTAGCTGGATCTGTATATGTCGCTGATAGAAAATCTAAAACCAAAATTCTTATCAAATGGTGATAATCGGGATGCCTGTACCTGTGCGACAAGGCATCTGTTCAACTTCAGTCGTATATGGAATATAGCGGTCTTTCATACTCTTGTCGTTGCCCTTGTGCCCTTGATTTCCATGACCTGCATCCACTACAAGATGACAAAGGATGCCGTTGAGTCCGAGGTGTACAATAATACAATACTGCTCGTAAACAACACCTGGCGGGCAGTTTCACGCTTTTACGATGAACGTAAGAATGGGCTTGAACTAGTAGCCAATGATTATACCTACGAAGACTTAATCAATCCGAATAAACTGGCCAATATCCTGATAAACATAAAGAAAAGCCATGAGGCCTTTATAGATCTAGGGGTAATTAATTCCTCCGGAATCCAAGTGAACTACGCAGGGCCTTATACCCTTATTGATAAAGATTACAGTAATCAGGAATCGTTTAAGAAGGCGGTTGAATACGGCTTTTATATAAGCGATCTTATCCTTGGATTTCGGGATATACCTCATGTTGTGTTTTTAATGAGATGCGCCAAGACGGATGGTTCTTTTTTTGTGCTGAGGGCCGCCCTGGACATCCAGCCGATCGATGAAATGCTTGATGAAGTCGATATTCGTGGTTCAGGCGACGTCTTTCTAGTGAACAATAAAGGGGTTCTCCAGACTTCGTCCAGATACCATGGCGACATATTTGATGAGGTATCTCGAACCTTTTTTGATAAGGTCTCTCAGTCCCTTTCTGAATATTCTGTTGAAATACAGGTGCTTGACTGCAAAAAACAGGATGGAGAAACGATTGTGGTCGGTTATGGGAATATCCCTGATACACCCTTCATTCTAATGACGGTTCAGCAGAAGGCAGAACTCATGGACCGCTTGCATAAGACCCGGGTGCGGGTTTTCTTGTTCCTGGCAGTCAGTAGCACATTGATTATTTTGGTCATCCTGGGTATGAGCACTTACCTGGTAAACAAGATTTATATAGCGGACAATGCTCGTGTCCGTAGCCTGCATAAGGCAGAGTACTCAAACAGGTTGGCCTCCATTGGAAGGTTGGCCGCCGGCGTAGCCCATGAGATCAATAATCCCCTGGCCATCATCAATGAAAAGGCCGGACTTATTAAAGATATGTTTACCTACAAGGATATGTATTCAAAGGACAAGAAGCTTATAGACCTTGTAGACTCGATTATTTCATCTGTGGAACGGTGTGGAACCATAACCAAGCGGCTTCTTGGTTTTGCACGACATATGGAACCAAGCATTCAGACAATAAACCTACGGGAGGTCATTGAAGAGGTCCTGAGCTTTCTGGAAAAAGAAGCCGAGTATAGGTCCTTCACAATTGACCTGGATATACCTGATGATATCCCTGAAATCGAGAGCGATAGGGGCAAGGTGCAACAGATCTTTCTCAATCTTATCAACAACTCGTTTGCCGCCATGCAAGACGGTGGCAGGCTTTCCATCGTGGTCAGATCCAAAGATAAAGACTATGTTTCAGCTACGGTCACCGATAACGGTTGCGGTATCAGTGATACAGATATGAAACATATCTTTGAGCCGTTTTTCTCCACAAAGCTGAAAAAGGGCGGGACGGGTCTTGGTCTGTCAATTACCTGTGATCTTGTCCAGGAGATCGGAGCCAAGATCAATTTGCAAAGCGTAGTGGGTTGTGGAACCAGCTTTAGGATAGATTTTTCAATAAATTTAGACAGAGAAAGGAAATAAGATATATGCGTTTATTGTTAGTGGACGACGAAGGGGAATTGGTTTCAACATTAGCTGAGCGTCTTTCCTTTAGGGGAATCGACGCTGACTGGGCAGTCAGCGGAGAAGAGGCGCTTAAAATGGCTGAAACCGAACAATATGATATTGCCGTACTGGATGTCAAAATGCCCAAGATCAGTGGAATTCAACTAAAGGGTATGCTGGAGGAAAAATATCCTGACATGAAATTCATCTTTATGACCGGACATGGTTCAAAAAATGATTACATAGCCGGATCTGCCAAAGATTATTATCTGGTGAAACCGATTGCCATAGATGCCCTTGTAAGCAAGGCAGAAGAGATCTTTAAAAATAAATAAAAACAATTTATTCTGTAGTAATATAAAATATCTTATGTGAATTCTAATTTTTTACAGGGTTTTTCTTATATGCCTGCCGCCAGGTATAGTAGATTTTTTCTGTCTTTACCGGCCAGGCAAAACCAAAGTGGCCGCACAATCGGCAAAAAACCTTCATTTGGTCCAACATGAGGTCGTCAGGAGAGGGCAGGGTTTTTCGGCCCAGATCAAAACCAAGCTTTTGATGCTGACTTCTTTCGGTAGCCTGCCTACAATGTCCCCGACCTTATTCCCAAATAAATTCGTGCACAGGACAAGCCTCACATCAGGATTGAAATTTTTTCTGTAATTTAACAAGAGTTCGATGATATCAAAGAAACGGCTGTGCAACGAAGGCTCGCCCCCCAAGATCCTTATTCGCTTCCAATACGCCTGATTTTCAATACTTTCCTGAATAAATTTCTCAACCTGTTCTACAGACATTTCAATCCGGCTGGGTAGTTCATTTCCTGGTAGAAACAGGGTATTTCCGGTTCTGGGTTTCCGGTTTTTATCAGCAGAACCATTTGAATAAACACATCCTCATACATCTGCTGGGGAATAAGGTCCCGCAACAGAGTGCCATCGGTGTCGGCAAGTTCCAGCCACTCTTTTATTCGGGGAATGAGTGTTTCGGTCAGTCGCCGGTGATATAGTAGTGAGTAATGTCGAGTTTTTCATGGGCCAGTTCTTCGTAACTGTATTAAGCAGGAGGGCGGAGGCGCCATTGACATGATCCGCGTCATGATATGATATGCCGTTAGACAGATTCAAATGCAACAGCATCCGGGACCGAATATTCGGCTCCTGCCTCCGGTTTGAGGCGTTACCTGGATTCGAGTTCTGATCCTTTCTTGCAGTACGGATACGTGAGAGATGATTCCAATCAGTTTGCCGTCCTGCTGAAGCCCTGCCAGGGTTTCCAGGGCCGTGTCCAGGGCTTCATCGTCCAGCGTGCCAAAGCCTTCATCCAGAAACAGGGAATCCACGCGGACGTTCTGGCTTGCCATGTGGGCCAGACCCAGCGCCAGCGCCAGGCTGACGATAAAGCTTTCACCGCCGGAAAGGTTTTTCGTGGACCGAATCTCTCCCGCCTGGTAGTTGTCAACCACGTTGAGCTCCAGTGGCTGTGCATCATCACGCACCAGCAAATAGCGGTCGGTCATTTTCTGCAGTTGCCGATTGGCATGACCAACCATCATCTCGAAGGTCAGCCCTTGGGCGAAATTGCGGTATTTTTTTCCGTCTGCGGAGCCGATCAATTCGTGCAGATTTTCCCATCGACGACACTCTTTTTTCTGGGCCTCGATAGCCGTTTGCTTTGCCTTTATGCGCTCTTTGGCGGCATTATTTTCACTCAGCTTGTGCCTGAGACCGGCAATGGTATCCCGCAGCTCCTTGAGGGTATCTTCATACTCTTTGGATTGCGCTTCCAGTTCCTCAAGGGATTTGTCGGTGACCTTTCTGGCAATTTCCATGGCCAAACGTGTTTCTCTATCTCTTTGTCTGGCCTTGAGTTCTGTTTGAATGTCGTCCAGTTCCTTAGCTTTCGCAGACAGATTATCCCTCTGCCCAGCGTTCAGTCTGGCCTCAAGGAATTGTTCTTCATTCAAAAAGCCAACGGGCCTGAGCGCTGCGGAAAATTCAGCTTCCAACGTTTGCAGTTTTTCTTCTCTCTTATCCATACGCCTTTTCAGAGATTCAACACGGTCCTTTGCAGTACTCCATTTCTGCTGCAGTTCATGATGTGAATCCCTGACCTGCTTTTCAGCGCTCTCGGCATGGGAAACTGCCTTGTTCAAGCGAAGCTCCTCATTATCTGGACTTTTATCGCCGTACAATTGTTTCCGCTCATCACATCCAGTGGCGTATTCTTTTTTAAGGGTCTCCAGACGTTCTTTTTTCTCGGCCAGGGCATTACCCTTGGTCTTCATAACCGCATCCAGGCGCTTCAGCTCACTGTCGATGTCTGCAATCTGTTTTTCAATCTCATTCTTTTTTCTGACCTGGACCTGCCATGAATTCAGCCGCACTCTGAGTGACTCGAGCAGTGATGAAATATCGATATCGGGGATTTCGGTGATGCCAAGCGGCTGGATTTTGCCGGATACGGCCTTTTTCTGTTCGGTAAAATCAGTCCGGAGTTTTCCCAGTCCCTCTGTCAACTCAATAAGGGCCTTCTCGGCAGCCCTCTTGTCATTAGCCGCTGCTGTCTCCTGTCTTTCCGACTCCGTCAGTTTTTTAAGTGCCAAGCCTTCAGCTTTTTCAAGCTTTCTTATTGTGGCCTCAAGATCTTCAGCTTTGGTGATCAGCCTGGCAAGCGCCTCAATTTTCCGTTCGGTCTCATCAGGCACAGGGACATTTCCCCGGGCGAAGGGGTGTTCTTCAGCACCACATAGCGGACAGGGTTTGCCATCTTCCAGTTTGGTCCGGTGGTCTTCAAGCTCCGCTATTTTCTTCAGGAAGGCCATTTCACGCAGCAGGGTCTCCTTCTCAGTGCGGTATTCACGCAACAGCCGGCCTTCCAGCACCTGACCTAACTCATCTCTCAATTGCTCAAGTCGTTTTGCTGAGTCCTCCAGTTCCTGCCTTCGAATGCCGCATTGCTTTGTGCTTTCATCGAGTTTCTTGATCGCTTCCTCCAAAGCCAACTCAGTCTTTCTGTGATCCGCCTCTTTTTGAACGATTTCTCTCTGCCTGGAGAGCAGGCCGCCCAACTGTTCTTCAATACCGGCCAGACCGCTGATCAGCCACTCATCCTGTGCATGCCCCTTGAGATAGGCTTCAGCAAGCTCCAGATTCCTTCCCACCTCGTTACGCTTTGCCAGCTCTTTGAGTCTGGCCTGTTTATCCTCATCAATCTTTGCCGCATCTTTTCTGCAGCCCTCTTCAGCATCCGAAACAGCCTTTTTCTGGTCGGCAAGCCTCTGGTCAAGGGCGCGAACTCTCTGAATAAGCGGTGCAACGGCCTTCAGATCCTTCTTCGCTTTGATGGTCTTCTGTTCTGCCGACTTCAGCGATTCGGCCTGTTTCCTGGCGAAAGATTGCAGCTCGGGAAGGGCCTTTTCCTCAGCTTTCAAAGCTTCCGTATCATCCCCCTGTTGTTTCCGTGTTGCTGTGAGCGTTGCATATGCACCATCCAGTGTGGCTGCACTCAAAGCCCGGTTGAGCTTTTCACGATCCGGCTTAAATGCATCGATATCGCTTTGCAGTCTGCCCGCTTCCCCTGCCAGGCTGCTGATTTCCTTCTTCAGCACATCAATACCGGCAAGCCAGGCAATGGCCTTTACCGTATCAGCGGACTTACCGGTAAGGTCTGTCTCTTCTTTCCGTCTTGCTTCAAGTGCCTGTTGAATCTCTTTTTCCTTTTCCGGCTCCAGAATCACGATGCCTGCTGTCTCGGCCTGGAGCAACTTCAGCTTTTCCCGCTCTTCACGCTGGCGCTCATGGACACGGATGGATATCCGGCTGTAAATTTCTGTGCCTGTTATCTGCTCTAGGATGGGAGCCCGTTTATCCGCTTCGGCCTTGAGAAACGTATCAAAACCACCCTGGGCAAGCAGCATGGAGCGGGTAAATCTGTCAAAATCCATTCCGGTGGCCTCCTCGATTCGGTCGGCCACCCCTTTGATCCTGGACTCAAAAATCCCGCCTGTATCCGCATTGGCAATCTCGTGCCTCGGGGCCTGCAAATCACCGTCCGGTTTCCTGCGTGCCCGGTGCTGGCTCCAGTGGCAACGAAAGCGTCCTGTCTGCGTCTCGAAGGTCACCTCGGCAAAGCATTCGCCGGTCTGTCGGGACATGATCTCGTTAACGCTTTTGGTGACCTTATTCAGGCGGGGCGTCCGACCGTAGAGGGCGAGGCAAATGGCATCAAGGATGGTCGTTTTCCCAGCGCCGGTAGGGCCGGTGATGGCGAAGATGCCGTCAGAGGCAAAGGCCGGGTGTGTCAGGTCGATTTCCCATTCGCCGATCAGTGAGTTCAGATTCTTAAAACGTACCCGCAGTATTCTCATCGACAGCCTCTCTATTGCGCCTGCTGGTCTTCTTCATAGAGAGACGAGAGCGTTTCCCGGTAGGCACGGAGCAGCTCCGGCCGCTGATCTTCAGGCACTTCATGTGCGGCAAGGCATCGTTCGAACACGTCGTTTACACTGAGATCATCCAGCATTTCCTTCTCATGGATCTGTCCCAGTACACGGTCGATGATGCGGTTGTTCTTTATCCGGAGGATTTCCATTTGGGTGCCGGAAATCGCTGCCTCCAGGCGCTCACGCAAATCGCCCCTGACTTCTTCGCCTTCATAAACCACCTCCAGCCACGCTTGTGCGCTGGTTGCCGACAGTTCAAGAATGCGGCTTGAGATGCTTTCCAAATCTCCCTTGACGCGCTCGAGCCTCTGAAATACCGGCACATCTATAAGCTTTACACATGCATGCGTGCCGTAGAATTCAACCAGGCAAACACTCTTCTGCTGTTTTGCCTCCCCGAAACCCATGGGCAGAGGAGAGCCGCTGTACCTTATGGTTTCCGAGCCGTTTACCTTCTGCGGGACATGGAGGTGCCCAAGCGCCAGGTAGCTGAAGCAGGCAGGGAAAATCCCGGCAGTCACATGGGCCAGAGAGCCGACATATAGTTCGCGAACGCCGTCACCATCAAGGATTTGACCGCCGGCGGTAAACAGATGTCCCATGGCTACGATGGGGATCTCGGCTCCAAGCTCCGTGCGCCTCTGTTCGGCCAGGCCGGCAACAGCGGCGTAATGGTTGCGGATGCCGTGTATTAGCTTGCGTTCCTTGTCATCGACACTTTCACCCGCTTCCGCCATGCGGATATCCCTGTCGCGCAGGTACGGCACGGCGCAGACGATCAGTTCCGGTTCATCCTGCTCATTACGAAGCACCAGCACCTCGTCTTCCATGGCCTCGGACGCACTGCCGATCACATGGATATCAAGGACCCTGAGCAACTCCTTGGGGGCATTGAGAAATGAAGGGGAATCGTGATTGCCGGCAACGATTACAACGTGACGGCACGATGAAGCGGCCACCCGGCACAGAAATCGGTAATAGAGACCCTGGGCGCGATTGCTGGGGATACTGTTATCAAAGACATCACCCGCAACCAGCAGGGAATCGATTTCATTTTTTTGAATGGTCTCTGCCAGCCAGGAAAGAAATGCCTCGAACTCCTCATACCGTTTTCTGCCGTAAAGGGTGCGGCCTAAATGCCAGTCTGATGTGTGCAGGATTTTCATGGCTTAAATATTCTGTTTTTGAACTGATAATCGCTCATGACCTGACCGTTTAAAACTCATGACATCTTTCACAATTCTCTACGACGCCATGCTGGCGGCTCAAGGAGAGGATGTTATTGAGGCCGTTTTGGTTTATGTGCCAAGACCCATTGCCCCTGTCTAGTCCGATTTGCCATGCGGACACGATACAGGCGCTCGGTGAAGCCACCTTCGTTCTCGAAATCCTGCGCCAGCCGTTCAACTTGGCGATCAAGCAGCGAACAGGCCACCATCAGCAGGGTCAGTGCAGCATTGGCGGAAAGCTCAGGGTAGGTTTTGGTGGACAGAGTGGACGCTGTGGACTCGGTGGACAACGGCTGGGTTGCAGCGTTTTGTCCACACTGTCCAATCTGTCCACAAAGTCCATTTTCCCTTGCCACCTCTACCACCCAGGCCGCCACATCATCGGCGGTCTGACAGCGCCGGTCGATCAGCGCCTGTCGGAGCGGGTTCTCCCGCTTCCACTGTGCCAGCCCCCGCTGCCGCAAAAAATCCTCATAGTCGAGCTTCAGTTCTTCCAGGCTTGCGCGAGCTACCTGGGTGAGCTTGATTTCGGTCTTCTTCGAGGTCGCCGATGCCTGCGAGCCCTCGGCGATGTTCTGCACTCCTGACCGAGCTGCCTGTACCATCTGGTCATGGGTGCGGCTGCGCTTGTCGATATACTTGTCGCAAAAGCGCAACGTCACGTCGTAGATGAGCTGCGCCACCTGAAAGCTCTTCAATTTGCGGTAGCCGCCGTGTTTGGTGATCAGATCAGACATGGCACGTTCCCTTCTTCCTGTTCCTGTCCATATTGTCCACCGTGTCCACGTGGTCCGGCACATCCACTCAACTGGGTTAATCGTCCGGGTATCTCTCCTTGATAAATTTTTTAATTTGCACCGGCACCATTCATAATGCCCGATTTATCACTTGATATATCATCCAAATGGAAATGATTGTCAATTCCAGCTCTAAAATTCTCAGAAAAATCCCCAACTGGTAACAGTCCTGTCCAAGCTTGCCCCTGAGCCAGAGGGCCCTATGACATAAGCTATGGGGAGAATCCTATTGGTCGTAATTCTACCTTACAGGGCACAGGTAATGTAAATCTTCAGGTAACACAGGATCGTAAGGCGGCTTTAACACCAACTTATTTCCAGGAGGAATATGAACTCTCTCTTGCCTTATTTTTGATTTTTCTATAGATATGTACGTATATACATATAAGAAGATTCCGGATACGACGAAGGCGAATCCTGCCAGTGATCCGGATGTTTGGAGCGGCCAAGAAAGGAAATTTGACTTTCGAGAACGACCGATTCGCCGCCGGGCGGTGAGGACTTTCGCGCGAACAACGAACCCACGCAATTCTGCGCCCCGGGTTTCCCGAATCTCTCTCCGAGCGAGGAAGGCGGCCTTCGGACGTGCATGGGCGTGAGCTACCCCTGTTGGAGAGTTCTGGCTGGACTTGGACATCACCTCCTATGCCACCGA
>DQXT01000062.1 GCA_011042225.1 Deltaproteobacteria bacterium
GGTTCATCGCCGATGAGTTCAGCGAGCAGATCGCTGCCCCGCTCTCCCATGCTGCGCAGCAGTGCCTCTATTTTTTCCATGGCCAGCGGCGACGGCCGGGCGCGGCCGTTTTCCCAGCGGTTGATGGTGGGGAATGTCACGCCGAGCCTGGCGGCGAACTTTTCCTGGGTCAGACCCGTGCGATCCCGCAGCTCACGGACCAGTCGAGGGATATCAGCTTGAATATTCAATAGCGCTATCCTTAGTAAAACAATAGGGATTTGGAAAAAACAGAATTCATATCACACGATGTGTCAGATGATCTATTGTCATGTTGACACATCAAATTGTCAAGAGTTTTTCAGTCATCACAAGAGTATCCGGATATGATTCGATTGTTAAAAGAGGAAATTCAAAAAACGGAGAACAAAAAGATTCTACGTCTGTCCCTTAAAAACTACGTCCCATAACATAAAAAAGCATAAAATTGACCACTTTTGCTTTGTGATAAAGATTCAAGGTCGGCAACTTGAGAGTATTTCTTTGAAATAAATGCATTAAATATGATAGTATGTCGAGCAATTGAAGCATACCTGAAATTAAATGGCCGTCATTTTGAAGTCCCTTAAAAAAACAGCCGAAAAATACATTATTTACATCTTCAGAATATTATGAAAAAGATATCCGACATTCCTGAATCAGACCGTCCTCGTGAAAAGCTTCAACAAAAAGGCGCCGAAGCACTATCCGACCCTGAATTAATGGCCGTTCTTTTGGGCAAGGGGACCGTAAGGCATGATGTCTTGTATATAGCCGAAAGGGTGGTAAAGACCCTGGATGTCGCCGGTTCAAAGCCGGATCTGAAGGAACTCCTGGCCATTGAAGGGGTGGGTCCGGCCAAGGCAACACTTATTGCGGCTGCCCTGGAATTTGTGCGACGTCGTATACGCCCCGAAGGATTAAGGATATCCTCTCCGTCTGATGTGCTTCCCATAATCCGACATTACGCGGATCGTAAACAGGAGCATTTTCTCTGTATATCCCTGAACGGTGCCAATGAAGTCATTGCAAATCGAGTTGTATCCGTAGGCCTTGTCAACAGGACCCAGGTACACCCCAGAGAGGTCTTTGCCGACCCGATAACTGACAGGGCGACTGCAATCATAGTGGCACACAACCATCCTTCAGGGGGTCTAAAGCCAAGCAAGGAAGATATGGAAGTAACCAGACAATTGAAAACTGCCGGAGTAATCCTGGGAATCTGCCTGTTGGATCACATCATATTTAACGGCAAGGGGTATTACAGCTTCTCTGATGATGGAAAAATCTAAGATTAAATACCTGTCAATTCAACGCCCTGTCACAAGATGAAATTCCGGGTCAAGCCCCTGGCAATTTAATATTTTCAATACAGCCCTGCCAATTCTTTCCATCCTGCCTGAATAATGGAAATACCTGATCTGTTGACTTGATCTATAACAATTTATGTTTTCAATTGAATTTTAAAAAGGTAATACTGGCTGTTTGACTGACAGTCTCAATA
The DNA here is from genome assembly GCA_011042225.1 of Deltaproteobacteria bacterium. Lineage (GTDB taxonomy): Bacteria > Desulfobacterota > Dissulfuribacteria > Dissulfuribacterales > UBA3076 > UBA3076. The sequence continues at coordinate 1,523 of DQXT01000062.1, forward strand.
TGGCAATAAACTCCGAATGAATACTGAACAAGTCCTTTTAAAACTCAGAGAATCTATAAGAGAACCCAAGGGTGTTTTGGCCCTGACCGGTCTTCTGGGCACTTCATCGGCCTGGCTGATTGCAAGACTTCTCAAATCTGTCAACCATCCTATACTTTGGGTCACTTCCCTTCAGAAAGAGGCGGAACAGATAGTATCAGACCTTTCCTTTTTCTCAGATTGTCCGGTTTTTTTATACCCTTGTCATGACTCGCTTCCTTTTGTGCCGCTGCTTCCCTCAACCGACACAATTTCTCAAAGAATTTCTACACTATACCGCCTGGCCACCGAAGAGGGCCCTGCCGTAGCGGTTGCCCCGGCGCAGGCCCTGGCGGAACTTACGGTACCTCCTGAAGTCCTTTTAAACCATGTGGAGTATCTCCAAAAAGGAGAAGAGGTTGACCGGGAAAAGCTGCTCAAGTGGCTTATTGACTCAGGCTATGAGAGTTGCGCCATAGTCCAGTCCAGAGGCGAGTTCAGCATCAGGGGCAGCCTGCTTGACATATTTCCGCCTATAACAACCCGTCCTGTACGAATAGACTTTTTCGGCGACTTTGTGGAAGAGATGCGCCTTTTTGATCCGCTTACGCAACGTTCGGCTGAAGATCTTAATGAACTGGTATTACTTCCGTGTAATGAACTCATATTTTCCCGGTCCATGTATGAGGCTATCCATGAAAAACTGGTTAAACGAGCGGCTGAGTATAATTTGTCTGCCCGGAGGGTACATGAGATCCTGCAACAGATGGAGGCCAGAAGGCTGGTGGAGGGGCACGAGGCGCTGCTGCCGCTTTTTTATTCAAAACCCGCCTCTGTTCTGGACTATACCCCTCAACATACCCCTATATTGATTGACAGGCCTGAAGAGGTTGATCCGGCGCTGGAAAACTTCCGGAAAGGTGCTGAACAGACATACGAAACGGCCTTTGGCGAACACAGGGTTTTTTCTCCCCTGGATTCTCTCATTTTGGACTCGGAGCAGCTTGCGAAACGCATAAATGGTCATACGTGCTGGCTGTTTCAGGACATTAATTTATATGGATCGTTACTCGAATCTTCAAACATCACTTCACTAGTTCAGCAACTCACCAAAAACACAGGGTTTTCTGTCGGCCCTGCACATCCAAACATACAGGAACTGGAGATAAAATCTGGCAGGCCTGATCTGACCCTGATACCCGGAGGCGCAAAGAAGGGAAAGGATTTTGTGGGGCTGGCGCTTGACCGGCTCAAAGACTGGATTGAGGCGGGAGAAAGGATTGTCCTGGTAGTGCCCGGCCGGAGGCAGAGTCGAAGGATGATGGAACTCCTCAGCTATCATGAGATTGTCAGCGATGAGGCCGCCGGACCCACAATGCTCTCAGCGCCTTTGACCAGTGATCCGGTCGAACCCGGCCTTAATATCTGTACCGGAGAACTCTCTTCCGGTTTTGTCCTCCCTGGTGAGGCTTACATAGTTATTACGGAAGAAGAGCTTTTGGGTTCACGGACCAGACGGACCAGGGGCTCGGGAAGGGAGAAGGCAACAGTAAGCGATCTTGTCTTTGAGGATCTGAGGCCCGGCCAACCGATCGTACACAGGGACCATGGCGTAGGGCTTTATAAGGGCCTTGTCATGATAGAGACCGGTGGGGTTCCAGGGGAATTCCTTTTCCTTGAATACCGCGGTGGCGACAAGCTCTATCTGCCTGTAGACCGCCTGGGACTTGTGCAGAAATATATTGGGATAGAGGGTCGTACTTTAAGACTTGACAGGTTGGGAAGCTCAAGCTGGCAACTCACGAAAAAGAAGGTCAGGAAAGACATATATGAAATCGCCCACGAACTGGTTGACCTCTATGCATCAAGAAAGGTGAGCAAGGGCTTCGAGTTTTCACCGCCTGATGCCATGTTCCAACAGTTTGAAGCCTCCTTTCCCTATGAAGAGACCAGAGACCAGGCTGCCTCTATAGAAGAGGTGCTTTCCGACATGCAGGAATCCCGACCCATGGACCGACTGATATGCGGAGACGTAGGCTATGGTAAGACAGAAGTCGCTATGAGGGCCGTATTCAAGGCCGTTGAGGATGGAAAACAGGTAGCCGTACTGGTACCCACTACTCTACTGGCAGAACAGCACGAACGGACATTCATGCAGCGGTTTCAGAGATATCCCGTCACTGTGGAGGCCCTCAGCAGGCTAAAGACCAGACAGAGACAGAGAGAGATCCTTGCCGGAATAAGCCATGGCAGGGTTGATATCATCATAGGCACACATCGTCTGCTGCAGCCGGATGTAAAATTCAAAGATCTCGGATTGCTGATCGTAGATGAGGAACACCGTTTTGGGGTCAAACACAAGGAGCGGCTGAAAAGGCTCAAGCAGACTGTTGACTGCCTTACGCTAACCGCTACACCGATCCCAAGGACTCTTCAGCTCTCTCTTCTGGGGATACGGGATCTTTCAGTAATCAATACACCTCCGAGGGAGCGTATACCCGTTAAGACCTTCATGGCCGAGTTCGATGACTCCTTAATAAAAGAGGCCATAGAACGGGAGGTCAGCCGCGGCGGTCAGGTGTTTTTTGTTCATAACCGGATCAAAGGCCTATACAGGCTGGCGGAGCATATCCAACGCTTAACACCTGATGCCAGGATAGAGGTCATACATGGACAAATGAATCCCACCGAACTTGAAGAGATCATGATACGCTTTGTAAGGGGTGACATTGACTGCCTTATGTGTACCACCATAATAGAATCCGGTATAGATATCCCCTCGGCAAACACCACCATCATAAACCGTGCGGACAAGCTCGGGCTTGCCGATCTCTACCAGCTCAGGGGCAGGGTAGGAAGGGCCGGCGAACAGGCCTATGCCTATCTTCTCATTCCCCGGATATCCGAGATCGGAAAAGAATCTATAAAAAGGCTTAAGGCCATTATGGAACTCTCTGTGTCCGGAGGCGGATTCCGCCTTGCGATGCAGGATCTTCAAATAAGAGGGGCCGGGAACATACTCGGAGTCTCCCAGTCAGGGAGTATAGCAGAAGTAGGATATGAGCTCTATCTTGAATTACTGCAGAGGGCTATAGAAGAGTTCAAGGGGTTTCCTCAAAAGGACGAAATAGACCCGGAGGTAAACCTGGGCATACCCGCCTTTATCCCTGAAGAGTATATCCCGGATGTGGAACAGCGTCTGTTCCTTTATCGGAGAATGGCACGACTGGAAGACAGCGAAAAGGACGCTGATTTTTCTCTGGAACTCAGAGACCGCTTCGGCCCGATGCCGGAAGAAACGACTTCTCTGCTTAAGGTAATGGGGATAAAACGCACGCTGAGGCTGCTGAACGTTGTTCGACTTGACAGGAGCTTTTCTGACAATAAAGAACGTATTGTCTTGAGTTTTGGGCCTGAAGGTCCACCTAATCGTGCGGGTCTCCTAGAGGCAGTACAAAAAAACCGTGATTGGCGCCTATTGCCGGATGACAGACTGATTATTTTCCCTGAATTTATTGAAGGGGCTGTAGATAGCCTTGCAGGCATTAGACAGACCTTGCAAGTACTAGTAAAAAAGGCTACAAAGATATAATTTTGATATGATATTCCGTAATGGAGACTGTAATGATGATTTTACATAGCATGTTTGCCCGTACCTTTTTGGTTGCAGTGGCCGTACTGGCATTTGAGGCGTGTCCTTCATTCGGTGTCTTGGTCGACAGGATAGTCGCCACAGTGAACGGAGATGTAATAACACTTTCCGAACTTGAGGGCTGGGCCCAACCCTTGTTTCGGAAGTATATTAATCAAGAAATGAGCAAGGAGGAGATAGAGACTGCGAGGCAGGAAATTCTTTCCCAGGTTCTGCCGGAGTTGATCGATGAACGCCTTGCTAAGGAAGAGATCAAAAAACTGGGTATAAAAGTAGGTGAACGGGAAATCGAGAGGGCCCTGGACCAAATTTGTGAAGACAATCATATAACAAGAGAGCAGCTATCAGAAAAACTTGCCTACGAAGGCCATACACTCGAAAAGTACAAGAAGGAGCTAAAAAAACAAATTGAGAGGGCAGAGCTTATAAATGCACAGGTGAGTGCAAAGATAGTGATAACGGATGAACAGGTTAATGAATATCTAAAAGAGCATCCCATTGATAATAGTTCCGATGAGCCACTCTATATTATAGAGCACATATGTGCGAAATTTGAACAGAATAATCCTGAATCCAGAGAAGAGGCCAGGAAAAGGATAGAAGAAGCCCACAATGCATTAAAGGAAGGCAAAATTTTTGAAGAGGTGGCGAGACACTATTCCGATTTTCCATCGGGCAAAGACGGTGGTTACCTGGGTGCTTTTACCTTGAATGAGATGGCACTTTCTGTCAAGCAGGCCGTAATCGACCTTAACCCAGGGGAATTTAGTGACATAATTGATACTCGGATGGGTTGGCAGATCTTCAGCTTAAGGGAAATAGTACAAAGCGGACAAACTGATCTTGGTTCGGCTCAAATAAAAGAAGTGAGGAAAAAACTTTACCAAAAACAAACAAATGCCCGGTTTGAAGAATGGCTCAGTGAACTACGTTCAAAGTCAATTATCAACATACTTCTTTGATTTTTACTGTAACATTTTGAACAAGAAGATATGCGTAAAGAATCTTTAGGGGAATACCTCAAGCGGGAACGTGAACTACGCCAGATTTCTCTGGAGGAGGTTGCAGAGGGCACCAAGATTGCGATTTATAGGTTGAGGGCTATGGAAGCCGACTGCTGGGACAAGCTGCCTGCCGAAATCTTCGTAAAGGGCTTTATAAAAAGCTATGCTGAATTTATAGGCCTTGTTCCTGAAGACGTCATTCTTCGTTACCAGGAATATGCCGCCCAGCAAACGCCTGATGAGCCAACTGAGCCGGCACATAAGCCTTTATTCAATTATGTAAATAAAGTCTCTTTTTTCAATCGAGAATTAATCATTGCTGCAGCAGGGTTTTTCTTCATTCTTTTGTTACTGGTAATGGCAATTTGGTTTTTCTGGCCCTCAGATGAAAAACATTTAAAGGATCAAAATCTCCTGCCCGCCACAACTTCATCGAAAGAAACACCTATTGGACAAAAATAAATACCGGATAACAAAATTTAAAATTTATAAATAGTGATTATAGGCGCATATCTATAAAATAAGGAATAATATGTCCGCTATCTTCAAAAGTCCTGCATTCGTACTTTCAGGCCAGGACTTGGGAGAATCCGACCGGCTTATTACCTTTTACACAATGCTTAGAGGGAAAATGCGCGGCATTGCCAAAGGGGCAAAAAGGAGTCGACGGCGTTTTGTAAATGCTCTTGAGCCTTTCACTATGCTGGATTTGTCTCTAGCCCTGCCGCGCACTACAGGTTTGAACAGAATTAACTCTACTGAAATCATAGATAATTTTCCATTTATAAGACATAAAGTAGAGTGCTTTATCATGGCCAGTCTATGCTGCGAACTGGTAAGTCTCTGGACAAAGGAGAACGATACCCAAGAAGATATTTTTAAGCTTCTTCAATGGTATCTTAAGTCCCTAAATGGCGGCCTTCATCCAAGAAAGACCACGCTCTTTTTCAAGACGTTTCTTCTAGCCCTTGCAGGCTATGCCCCTGATTTTGATCGGTGCCTTCTATGTAGAAGGCCACCGATGAGTGATCACGTGATCTTTAAACTCCATGCAGGCGGATTCATATGCAGCGAATGTCGGAAGTCGGTGGAAAAGACCCATAAAATAAGTTTAGGGACACTAAAGTCCTTGAGATATATCCAAAATGGATCTCTTGACAACTTTCATAGGCTTAATATGACAGGTTCTGTATTTGAAGAGGCATGGTCCTTAATGAAAGGTCTTCACTGTCACCATTTGGAGCGGGTACCAACTTCTTATGAAGCTTTTAAGGGCTTGAAACTGGAGATTGGAAAGTAGAAATTTGAGTAAGTGAAACAAAACTTTTCAGAAACCGCAGGCTATAACAAGCCGATGCAATCATCAAAAGTACAGAGGTATAAATGCCAGGATTCTATTTTCTAATTTCAACATTTCGTGAAGACCTATAAATGATTAATGGATTGAGTTGCCTTTGATGAATGTATGTACAGGTCTTGAAACCTTTTTGGAAAATATCCCGTCATGGGTCAAAGGAAGAAGACTTGGGCTCCTTTGCAACCAGGCCTCGGTTGATTCAAGTTTAAGATACTCCAAAGATCTGATATTTTCTGTGTTACCAGGCCAGCTGAAGTGCCTTTTCAGTCCTCAACACGGCCTTTATGCTGAAAAGCAGGATAACATGAAGGAGTCTCCGGATGATTTTGATCCGTTCCTTAATATCCCAATCCTCAGTCTTTATGGAGAAGACAGAGAGCCTTCCCATAGACAGTTGTCCAAAATCGACCTTCTTGTTGTTGACCTTCAGGACATCGGCTCCCGTGTATATACATTCATCTGGACCCTCTATCTGGCCATGAAAGCCAGCGCAAGAGCAGGTATAGGGGTTGTGATATTGGATCGTCCCAATCCTCTGGGAGGCGAGCTGATAGAAGGCAATCTTCTGGCTCGGGAATGCCAATCCTTTGTGGGGCTTGCCCCTCTTCCAATGCGTCATGGCATGACTATTGGGGAAATTGCATGGTTTTTCATGGAGGAGCATGACCTGGATCTTGAGTTACATATTGTGAAGATGCAGGGCTGGAGGCGAGAGATGGATTTTACAGCAACAGGTCTCCCATGGATATGGCCTTCACCAAATATGCCTACTTTTGACACTGCCAGGGTATATCCGGGGCAGGTTATCTGGGAAGGCACAAATGTCTCGGAGGGAAGGGGCACTACCAAACCTTTTGAGATATTCGGTGCCCCCTTTTTTGATACCGAGGCCCTGAGAAAGGAGGTGGAAAGGTGGAAAATGCCAGGTTTTGTACTGAGAGAACAGGTTTTCGAACCGACTTTTCACAAGTGGTCGGGAAGGCGGTGCGCAGGCTTTCAAATCCACATAACACATAGACTTAAATACCGGCCATATATTACGACCCTTGCCTTTTTGGCCGCAGTCAAAAGGATGCATGCCAAAGATTTGGCATGGAAAGGCCCGCCCTATGAATATGAGTTCACGCGTCTTCCAGCAGATCTTATCATGGGAGACAAGAGAGTGAGGAGGGCCATAGATGCCGGAGCAGACCCAATGGATATCGAATCTATCTGGGCCAAGGATTTAAAAGATTTCGAGAAGGCCCGGCCGGCTTGGCTGCTATATCCTTAATTCGCACCCACGGCGCTTTTACTTTATCGTCCTTTTGTCAACCTTTAGTCAGTTCAAACTCGATTCAATTGAAAGTCTTCAGCCGCAAATATCATCCGGCGGCGATAGCTGTTTGATATTCCATAAAATATTGGTGAGTCACGTAAGGTCCTGTCTTATGCGCGCTTGGTCTCCCTTTTTATTCAAGATTTTCTCTTAAAAACCGATGTTATCTATATGGATAAAGAGAATTTAGTAGATAACGATGTAAAAGAGGAGCGATCGGCAGAGGAGCGACGACAGCACCCGCGAGCAATATTTGCATATCCAGTTAAATTTAAAATTTTTTGTGGAAATCCAGTAACTGTTGATGGATCCTTAGAGGATATTTCATTATCCGGCGCATGCCTAAAGTTTGAAGATAAGTACGGACGATTAAGTTTTGATAAAGTCGAGGACTCACAACTTAGACTTTCACTGAGTACGCCGGAGGGGAACGATGTCATTATCTTGGCTCAAATTAAATGGTTCAAGAAAATACCTAAAACCATTTCTTATAAAATCGGAATCGAGTTTCAATATGTTGAAGATTGGCATTTAGAGGTGATAGAAGGTTTAATCGGAATGAAAAATAAAGACCACAACATGATGTGGAATCTTTGGAAACAGTACACCGAGTCGTCTGAAAGAGATACATGGATGAAATAAAAAATAAAATATGGGCCATAGGTGGGGGCAAAGGAGGCGTCGGTAAGAGTTTGTTTACACTTTTACTTGGGGATTCATTAGCTCAATTCGGCAACAAGGTGATATTGGTCGATGCAGATTTAGGCGGCAGCAACCTTCATACTTTTGCCGGGATACGATATCCTAGATATACTTTGGCGGATTTCATAGGCAGGAGAGTGGAATCAATGGATGAAGTGGTTGTGGAAACCCCGATAAATAACCTGAAACTTATCTGTGGAGCGGATGATATTTTGGGGATAGCCAATCCAAAGTATACTCAAAAAACCCGTCTTTTAAATCATTTAAAGAATCTTGATGCCGACTTTATCCTTCTTGATCTCGGCGCTGGAGTCTCTTTTACCACAATGGACTTTTTCCTGTATGCCCCAAACAAAATAGTTGTAATTACACCTCAGGCTACATCAATACAAAATGGTTATGGTTTTATTAAAGCAAGTCTTTACAGAAAGTTACATCGAATTTTCCGAACGGATCCGAAGGCTCTCGAAATTGTCAAGAGGTCAAGTGTTTCAGTGCAGGGCGAGAGCATAGATTCGATAGCGAAAGTATACGAAGCAATTAAACCCCTGGGAAATGATTCCGCAGAAAATTTGATAGCCTGTCTTGATAGTATCAATATAAAACTGGTTGTCAACATGGTAAGGAAAATGAAGGAAAAGGATGTATCCCATATAGTAAAGTCTGTGGCAAAAAATTACTTGAGTCTTGAGATCGAAGATTTTGGCATAATACAGTATGACAAAATATTGGAGACATCAATTAATAACATGGCGGGATTTTTAAAAGAAGGAAAAGACTGTGCTTCCCGTAATAATTTTTATGATATCGCCTATAAGGTTTTAAAGGGTTGCCGCAAACTGATTTCTGCCAAATCCTTGGTTCCAAATACTTCATCAGTACTATAGTAAAGCCCTCCCTTACAGTTTGTCGTTATTTAATCGTGGATCAGGATATGATATCGAAATCATAAGGGGAAAAACAGGTTTGGTGATTAATCGTTATAAAATCAGAGAAAAATAAAAATAATTACTACGTGCTTAAAACAGAGTGACTCCGACAACCTGCTGATGGTGGTCTAGGGAAATGAAGACACGTATTGTTAAACGTTTAGAGAAAATTCATAATCTTCCGACTCTTCCTGAGGTGATCTATAAGCTGGGTGAAGAGATACGGGACCCCAAATCAGATGCAAGACGCGTGGCGGCCCTTATTGAAGACGATCCGTCAATGATGGCCAGAATATTGAAGGTGGTCAATTCCGCATTTTATAGCGGAATCGAGCCGATCACCTCAGTACAGCAGGCAGTGTCAAGAATGGGATTCGATGCCGTCAAAAACATTGCCCTGTCGACTTCCGTCTTTACTACGTTCAGCAAATCAGTGGAAGTCGGCTTTGACCGAAAAGAGTTCTGGCGACACTGTGTTTGTACCGGTATTGCAGCCGATATTGTCTATAATAGGGTCAAACAGAAGATTTCGAAGCGCTATACCCCGGATTTGCTCCATCTTGTGGGCCTACTTCACGATATAGGCAAAATCATCTTCGAGCAGTTTTTCCACGATGAGTTCAGAATATCACTCTATGAAAGCGTGAAGCGCAAAATACCTCTATTTCATATTGAGCTGGAATGCATCGGGTCTGATCACGCCCAGGTGGGTGCATGGCTGGGAAAGAAATGGAAGCTCTCCGAGGAAGTGATTGAAGTGATCCGGTGGCACCATGAACCTGATAACGCAACAGAGCAATACCGTGACCTGGTCATTCTCTGTCATATGGCCAACTACATTTGCAACGTCGAGAAGATAGGAAACAGCGGGGACGAGACGGCGCCTGCATTTTTTCAGAGTATCTGGAAAAGGATGGACCTCGAGGCCGCCGATATTCCGCTGATGATCGAGAAAGTAAAGGAGGAATTCGAGAAATCGGAAATACTGCTTACGTTTATCTAATACGAATAATGTAGGGATAAAAAATCAAATCCATTTCGCTTGCCACCTTTAACACACACTTAATTCATTCCAAAAAGGAGAAACTGCAAGATAGTTAATGTGAAATGGTGTGCCCGGATTTTATTTCTGAGTTTCTTCAAACAATTCAGGTACCCTGCGGAGTCTTTTGATCACCCGTTCCTTCCCAATGGCCACAAGTACGTCAAAGATGCCCGGACCCGCCAATTGGCCTGTGACTGCGGTGCGAACGGCATTTATAATGATACCCGGTTTTTCTTCAAGCCCTTGTATAAAGTCTCTTACAACCTCTTCAGTAGTTTGAAGAGTCCAGGGCTCGATCTGCTTCATGCGGTCCGCAAGCCGAGGCATAAGTTCTTTTAGATTCGGGTAGTTGAGCACTCTTTTCTTAAGGGCTTTGGGGTCAACAGGAAAGTCTTCCGAGAAATATGCCCTTCCCAGACATGGGAAGTCCTTGAGGGTGTGAAAACGGCTTCTGATAAGATCCAGGGTAGAAAGAAACCACTGCCTTTTCTCACTATTATATGCCGGGTTCCAGATGCCTTCCTTTACGAACTCGTCTTTAACAAGTTCGGCGATCTTTTCTATGGGTAATGTCCTCAGAAAATGAGAATTTATTGAAATGGCCTTGGGGTCTGTAAAAAACTTGGGATCTCCAGGTGTGTAGTTGAATATGGAATTCGCCCGGCCTATTCCCTCAAGTGAAAAGGCTTCTATCAATTCCTCTCTGCCGAATATCTCCTTGTCATCAGATGTGTGCCAGCCCAGAAGCACAAGGAAATTCACAAGGGCCCAGGGCAGGAAGCCATGATCTCTATAAAATTGCACTGATACAAGTTCACCATGGGTCCGTTTAGATATCTTGCGCTTTTTTAGGTCCAGGGTGAGAGGCATATGAGCGAATACAGGGCATGTTGCCCCGAGGGCCTCATATATCAGGATCTGTCTGGGAGTGTTTGCCAGACCGTCTTGACCACGGATCACATGTGTGATTCCATCCCGTATATCGTCTACGGCGTTTGAGAGAAGATAGAGTGGGGAACCGTCCGACCTCAATATGACAAAGTCTTCAATATCCTGATACTGCTTTTCAATCGGTCCGTAAACCGCGTCATTGACACATATCCCACCTTGTTGTTCAGGTACTTTGAAACGAATGACATACGGAAGCCCCTGGGCCTCTTTAGCAGCTATGGTCTCTGATGTAAGTCTTCTGCAGGTCCTGTCGTATTGAACAGACTGTTTTGCTGCTAAAGAGGCCTTCCTTTTTACATCGAGTTCCTCCCTGGTACAAAAACACTTATAGGCATGTCCTGACTCCACCAGCTGCATGGCAGCATTTTTATGCTCCTCAATGTATTTTGACTGGAAATACGGACCTTCATCCCAGTCAATGCCCAGCCAACTGAGCCCTTCAATAATACCCTGGATGGAATCGGTTGTAGATCTTTCGACATCCGTGTCCTCAATTCTCAATATAAAAACGCCATTGTGCTTTTTCGCAAAGAGCCAGTTATATATAGCAGTGCGGGCACCGCCTATATGTAGATACCCTGTGGGGCTTGGAGCAAATCGTACACGTACGCCGTCTTCGGTTTTATTATAGTTTTGAGATTGCATATTGCTGTATCCTTAACTTGGTTGTTTTTTCTGAGCTTATCGCGGTTTGTTTTTCATGGCTTTTTGTATCTTGGCCCAGGTGTCACGCAACGTCACCGTGCGATTAAACACAAGGAGCTTATCAGAAGAGTCTTGGGTATCTACACAAAAATAACCCTGTCTCTCAAACTGGTAAAGACTCCCCGGCGAGGCGTTTGCTAGACTCGGTTCCACACGGCAGGACGTCAAGGTCTCCAGGGAGTTTGGATTCAAATTGGCTTTGAAATTATCATCGTTCTTCAGTTCATCGGGATTTGCTTTCAGGAAAAGATGATCGTATAAGCGTACTTCAGCTCGTAGTGAGTGGGCAGCCGACACCCAGTGCAGTGTTGCCTTGACCTTTCGTTTATCTGGAGATCCGCCGCCGCGAGTTTCGGGATCGTATGTACAGCGCAACTCTATTATTTCGCCGGTCTGTTCGTCTTTCACCATGTCAACGCATTTTATGTAATAGGCATACCTCAGCCGCACCTCTCGGCCGGGGGCCAGACGGAAGTACTTTTTCGGCGGATCTTCACGAAAATCCTCCTGTTCTATATATAGAACTCGTGAAAAAGGTACTTTTCTGGAACCCATACCAGGATCTTCAGGGTTATTAATCGCCTCCAGGCTTTCCACCTGATCTTCAGGGTAGTTTTCTATGACTACCCTTAGAGGACGCAATACGCCCATAATACGCGGCGCATGTTTATTCAGGTCCTGACGTACACAGTGTTCGAGCAACGCCACATCGACCGTGCTGTCCCTTTTTGCTACTCCGATGCGTTCACAAAAGTCCCGAATCGCATTCGGCGTATATCCACGTCTTCGCAGACCGCATATTGTGGGCATCCGTGGATCATCCCATCCCAAGACGGCGCCGGACCCCACTAGTTTAGCCAGTTTTCTCTTACTCATAAGGGTATAGCTGAGGTTGAGGCGCGCGAACTCGATTTGCTGAGGATGACATTTGACATTCAACTGGTCGAGTACCCAGTCGTATAGGGGGCGATGATCTTGAAATTCCAGCGTACAAATGGAGTGTGTGACACCTTCAATAGAATCAGAAAGGCAATGAGTGAAGTCATACATGGGATAAACGCACCACTTGTCGCCGGTTCTGTGATGTGACATACGCCTAATACGATAGATGGCCGGATCCCGCATATTCAAGTTAGGAGATGCCATGTCTATTTTTGCCCGCAGTATGTGAGAACCGTCTTCAAATTCTCCTGCCCTCATGCGCTCAAAAAGGTCCAGGTTCTCTTCAACCGGTCGTGAGCGATACGGGCTGTCCTTGCCCGGCTCAGTTAATGTGCCGCGGTACTCCTTGATTTTCTCAGGGCTCAAACTGCATACATAGGCCTTGCCTTTTTTTATTAACTGAACCGCGTACTCATATAACTGATCAAAGTAGTCGGATGCATAGTAGAGGTGCTTGCCCCAGTCAAAACCAAGCCACTTAACATCTGCCTTGATCGATTCAATATATTCAATGTCTTCCTTGCTGGGATTTGTGTCATCAAAACGCAAGTGGCAGACACCGTTGTTTTCCTCGGCAATTCCAAAGTTGAGGCATATAGACTTGGCATGTCCGATATGGAGATAGCCGTTTGGCTCTGGAGGAAATCTGGTTACCACTCGACCTTCATTCTTATTTATACTCAAATCTTCCGCGATGATATTGCGAATGAAGTCAAATGATGGATGTGAATCTTTCTTTGTCATACTGGCAACTCCGTTTAGATCATTCTCTTATATTTTTGCAGGCGACTTCCTCTATTTATATACATTGTTTGCGAGGTACGCGAACTTTTTAACGAATGAATTTTAATGGTGAGGCAACAAAATCACAAGCAGACGCTACAGTGAATTCGCATTTTCGTCCACACTGCGATTCTGTGATGTTTATAAAATATTTCCAGTAATATCAAAACTATATTTTTTAAAAGTGTGAAAAGTTTGCTTAAGTCATTGAAGTTTATGGACGATAATAAATTTGATATCGATACAAAAATGCCATGTCAATTATACAGTGTTTAGATAATATTCATGATCTTCCCTCTATGCCTCATACTCTAAATAGTGTGCTGGAAGGCCTTGGCAGCATCTCTTCCTCGGCCCAGACTATGGAAAAAATCATCAGAGATGACCCTGTTCTGACGGCGAAGATGCTGCGTATAGCGAATTCGCCGTATTATGGCCTGAGGCGGGAGGTTAGCAGTATTGCCAGGGCCGTCGTTATTTTGGGTTTTGAGGAAGTGCGACGCATAGTAATAGGGCTCTCACTTACCGGGATATTTTCTAATGATTTAGGTTTTGATGAATTTGATACCAAGAGCATATGGCTTCATTCCATAGGTGTAGCTGAGGTCTCCAATATGCTGGCAGAGGATATTGATGCTCTGGATGCGGATGAGTTGTTTACCGCGGGCATGATCCATGATTTGGGACGTTTTTTACTTTGTCTATACTTTTCATCTGAATTGAGAGAGATTCTGGAGTTGAGAAGAAAGAAACAGATCTCTCTTTTTGATGCAGAGGAGCAGTATGGACTTACCCATACGGAGGTAGGGGCATATCTAGCCAAGAGATGGGGCTTGAGTGAGATGTTGATGGATGTTATCCGTTATCACCATCGTCCCAACAGCGCCGGTCCAAATACCTTGGCTGCTTCAGTGGTTTTTTTGGCTGACGAAATCTGTCAGAAAATTAAGTTCGGTTGGCACATTGAGGGAGAGCCGAACAAGGTAGTGGTGCCCAAAAGCTTGGGGCTTAGTTTGGATACTGTAAAGAAAGCAGCACTCTATCTAAAAAAAGAAAAAGAGAGCATAGAGGCCAGATGGGGGCCGATATTTTTTGCCTAGTCCATTGATTGCTGCTACTTTCTTGGAATTATAATACAATACTTCTCTGCATCAGCTGTTTATATCTATATCCAAACACTCATAACGTGGATTTTCGTCACTCCCAGGCAGAAAGTTTTTCTCTGCTTATTCGAGATATGCAGACGAAAAAATGGCATTATTGCATATCATGCCTTTTAGTCTTAATTGTGAATATATAAGTAACAAAAGATCCCATAAAATATTAAAGAGGATTATCATGATCTTTGTGTCCCAAAACAAATAGGACAATGAAAATACCTTTTTGCTTACACTCGGATTTTTCTCCATGCGGAGATCAACCTGAAGCTATTGCCGCCCTTACCGAGGGTCTTCACAGAGGCCTCCGCCTTCAAACGCTTCTTGGAATCACCGGATCCGGCAAGACTTTTACCATGGCCAATATAATAGTTCATATGCAACGGCCTGCCCTGGTAATTGTGCCTAACAAGACTCTTGCTGCGCAGCTGTTTGGGGAATTCAAGACCCTTTTTCCGGAAAATGCTGTTGAATATTTTGTAAGCTATTACGATTACTACCAGCCAGAGGCCTATATACCTCAATCCGACACATACATTCAGAAGGACTCCTCTATCAATGACTTTATTGACAGGCTGCGCCACTCAGCTACTCACTCCCTGTTTACCAGAAGAGACGTGATAGTTGTGGCCAGCGTATCATGTATCTATGGTCTGGGCTCTCCTGAAGAATACAAGCGGATGCAACTCTACTTGAGGGTGGGCGATGAGCGTCCCAGAGAAGAAATCCTGGCACGACTGGTTGAAATGCTTTATGAGCGGAACGATATTAATTTTCACCGAGGTACCTTCAGGGTTCGGGGAGACATAGTTGAGATTTATCCTGCCCATGAGGAAAAATATGCCTTAAGAATCGAACTCTTCGGAGACGAAATCGAAAATATAATTATCATTGATCCATTAAATGGCCAAACTATTGCTTCACTGAGAGAAACTATCATATATCCATCGAGTCACTATGTGGCATCCGGAGACAGACTTGATAGTGCCATTCTAAATATCAAGGCTGAGTTGGAGGAAAGGCTTCTGTTCTTTGAGTCCAGGAATAGATTGGTTGAGGCACAGCGCCTTGAACAGAGGACTAATTTGGACATTGAGATGCTTCAGGAGTTGGGTTATTGTCATGGTATAGAAAACTATGCAAGACACCTCTCGGGTAGATCCCCTGGAGAGCCTCCCCCTGCACTTTTAGATTATTTCCCCAAAGATTTTTTGACATTTATTGATGAAAGCCACATAAGCATTCCCCAGATGAGGAGTATGTATGCCGGAGATCGTGCCAGGAAAGAGACCCTTGTTGAGTTTGGTTTCAGGCTTCCCTCTGCATTGGACAACCGCCCATTACGGTTTGATGAGTTTGAAAAGGCCGTAAACCAGGTCCTCTGCATCTCTGCTACTCCGGGGCCATATGAGCTTGAAAAGGCAGGAGCGGCCGTAGTAGAGCAGATTATAAGACCCACAGGTCTCACGGATCCGAGGCTTGAGGTAAGGCCTGCAAGTACCCAGGTGGATGATCTTATGGAGGAAATACAGAAAACCATTGCCAAAGGTTCACGTGTGCTCGTCACTACCCTGACAAAGAGCATGGCAGAGGATCTTGCAGATTATTATGCCTCAGCGGGTATCCGTGTTGAATATCTCCATTCGGATATAAAAACCATACAAAGGAGCCAGTTGATAAAGGGCCTTAGGCAGGGTGATTTTGATGTACTGATCGGTATAAATCTCTTGAGAGAGGGCCTCGATCTTCCGGAGGTGTCCCTGGTGGCGGTGCTTGATGCGGACAAGGAAGGCTTTCTTCGTTCGGAGCGTTCTCTTATACAGATTGCTGGACGGGCCAGCCGGCATGTCGATGGCATGGTGCTGCTATATGCAGACAGGATTACTGACTCCATGAAGCGGACAATAGAGGAAACCGAACGTAGGCGTAAACTACAGATAGAATATAATACGATACATAATATTAACCCTGTAAGTATAAAAAAGCATGTTAAGGATGCCCTGTCTTCAATTTTTGAAAGGGAGCAGCAGATGGAAAGGCATATAGCTGATGCGACATTTCCCTATGCAGACCTGTCTGGTATCCAGGATATAGAACAAAGTATAAGAATGATAGAAAAGGAGATGAAGGCGGCTGCCAAAGAACACCGTTTTGAGAAGGCCGCCGAACTCAGGGACAAAATTAAAGAACTCAAAGGAAGTACCATGGCGTAAATGCCTATTATGTTGCTTGGCGGTTAGGAAGTGGACCCTTATAAAATTTAAATTATATCAAGAGCTTAATTAAGTTTGTCCCTCAAAAATTAGCCTTTTACAAAGCTCCTCAACCCCTGGCTTCTGCTTGGATGTCTCAATTTTCTCAGTGCCTTTGCTTCTATTTGACGTATACGCTCTCTGGTAAC
>DQXT01000096.1 GCA_011042225.1 Deltaproteobacteria bacterium
CAGATAATGATACGGTCGTTCGTGAAGGGATTGGGATTTCCATCCCGTATTTGCTCCCGGTAGGTTCTAGCGTCGAGAACTAAGGTGGGCAAGTGAAATTTCTCCTCAAGTTCCAGTGCCCACTGTTTTCTCAGTGATGCCGGGCAGACAACAAGGATGCGCCTGTGTCGTTCCGCCCAGCTTTGGCATATGGCCAGCCCCGCCTCGATGGTTTTTCCGAGACCGACCTCGTCAGCAAGCAGTACACCCTTGGAAACGGGTGACCGCAACGCGAAGAGTGCAGCCTCAATCTGGTGGGGGTTCAGGTCAACGCAGGCATCGAAGAGAGACCTGGAGAGACGCTCCACACCCTCGCCACCTTGACGAGTCAATTCGTTCGCAAAAAAACTGGCATGGTAAGGTGTGGTCATTATTTGAAATCCTCACCATTGTTGGTCTTGCTCATTTGTCGCCTCCGGAAAACTTCATTTTCCCCTGGCCTTTGTTATCAAGCAGTACATTCATCTTCTATTGCCCAGCCTTTTTGTCGTCGGCTCCACCTGACTTCACCCATTCATCGATCTCTTCCTTCTGAAACTTCCAGAGCCGGCCGATTTTGTGACCTGGCATCTGCCTTTCACTTATCCACCTGTAAACGGTATCCCGCTTTATGCCGAGATAAGCCGCAATCTCATCTACGGAGAGCCATCGATCTTCCATCATTCGTCTCCACTTATTTTGAGCATCATAGGTTGTCTCGTAACGGTCTCTTCCTACTTCAGTTAATGGATGAGTTTGCCATAGACTAGACTCAAACTTACGGGTCTTTAATCCAGACAAACCGGGATAAACAAGGATAAAGTATATCAGTCGATGGTCTGATGTCAAGCAGTTTTTCCAAGTGTATTGGGTGGTTATCACGATTTGACCGTCTAAAACCAGCGTGATTTCTCCAGAGGAGCAAGCGAACGCTTAGTGATCTCGTCACCCACATAAAGCCAGGCCGGAACAACCGTCTCCCTTGTAAACGCCGGGACCAGTACCCTCTGGTACAAGCTGGAGCCGCAAGGGTGGAAGCCCTCCAGACGATCGATGGCGGGCAGGCGAAGAGTCTCAGGATGCCTGTTGTGTTCTCCTTCGATGGTTCATCGGGATTCATTGACGGCGGATGGTGTTGCGTGGGGCAAGTGCTATCGCTGCCGGTTCCGAATCCTCCCTGAAGGAGCCGAAGAGTATTGAGCACCCCTGCCGGGAAATCCGGGTTAATTCCACTTCCCAAATCCTGCGACGGACTTTTGGTCCGAAAATTCGGGTGCTTTTTCGCACCACAGGCCGTGTTTCGAAACTTGCGAAAAACGGCCGGTCGGCTTAGGTCCTTGTTATAAAAGGGATTGCTCAACCGGACGAGCTTCGGACTTCGTCCGGAGAAAACAGAGAATCTGGGGGCAAACAGAGAATGAAAGGCGGGACAAGAGGGAGAATCAGGCGGGTGGAGAACGGGTCCGGAAAGATGTAAAACTGGCGCAACCCCTTTGAAAACAAGGGGAAATAGAAAACCCGCCTGCCTGTCGGCAGACAGGTCGTCCCGGAGAATGACCCCGGAGAGACGGATTGTCTTTTTTCAATTCAAATGGTGGAGGCGGCGGGAATCGAACCCGCGTCCGAAAGCATTCCACTCAAGCATCTACGTGCGTAGCCTGAGTTTTTGATTTTTGCCTGATCTGTCTCACCCAGGCAGGGTCAGATCAGGCTAGCTTGTAAAATTTTTGCTCCTAAAGGGACAAGCACCCAGAAGAAGCTAGCCTGCTAAATTGTCACCCAATCCTGATAGACAGGCCTATCAGGTTGAATGTGGCCGGTTTAAGCGGCCAGTGCGTACTCGTATTCAGAGTCGGCGTTTGTGTTTTTTCCTGCTTTTTTGCGAGGTTACAGGTCCCCGGCACGCCACTTAAGCTTCCATACCCCCGTCGAATCCGGTTCGCCCCCAAATCTGATGGGATACAATACAAGCTTAGTAACTGAGGATATAATAAGAATTACCACATGAGGTGTCAACACCAATAAAAAATTAACCATTAACAGACAAGGGCTTATTTTCCGATTTTGCATGAAGAAAACATTTAGGTATACTATTGTACTGGGCACATTGCGCAGCGACTGTTTTAACAACTCAGGTGCCTTATGGTTGGGTAAACTAGAGCGGATATGCCCGGCATACAGGTTTTATATGATACAGGAATCCTAACAGGGACATCAACTTTGGAAAACAACCGGGATGTAATGACCCTGCCCGGGATGGTCCGGCGCTCCGCCTATGATTTTAAAGACCGGCCGGCGCTGATTGCAAAGGGACCTCAGGGAGACAGGGTTATTACCTTTACTGAACTCGGCATTATGGTGGAGTCCATGGCCAGGGGGTTGATAGCCTGTGGTTTAAAGGAAAACGCCAAATGTGCAATACTGGGGCCAAACTCTCCTGAATGGGCCATCGCCTGCATGGCAATCAGCTCGGCAGGCGGGGTATGCGTGCCTATAGATACCCAGTTAACTAAAAAAGAGATATTGCATCTCATATCCGACGCAGAGGTAGATACGGCCTTTGCGGCCCCTGAATTTCTGGACTGCCTGCTCGACATCACCGGAGATTTTGCAAAACCCAGACAGGTGATAGCGCTCACCCTGGATAACAAAGAGATTACAGGGGATGGCATACCCTTTGGAGGACTGATAAGCAAGGGACAAGAGGCTCCAGGTGCTCTACCACAAAGGGTCCCTGAGGACCCGGCCGCCATAATTTACACATCAGGCACCACCGGCAGTCCCAAAGGGGTAATTTTGACACATGCCAATATAGTTTCGGATATAACTGCCTGTTACCAGGTACTGAAGTGTAAACAGGAGCACTTCCTTTCCATCCTGCCGCTGCATCATTCCTTTGAGCTGACTGTCGGCCTTTTTTTGCCCATATACAGCGGCTCCAGCATCACCTTTGTCCGGAATCAAAGATCCGGCGGTATACTGGAGGAGTTAAGGTCCAGCCGGGCCACTGTGATATTGGGATGTCCCTTTATGTTTCAGAGAATGCTGAAAGAAGTCAATGGGGCCATTCAGGGTGTGCCTGCCGTGGAAAAGGCAACTCATATACTGCTCAAGGCGGTCAAGGTGGGCGAAAAATTTGGTATCAACGGACTGGCTGAATTCTTTTTTAATGATGTGAGAAAGGCAGTGGGGATCGATTCCCTTCGCTTTTTGCTGGTATGCGGCTCTCCGGTCACGCCCAAAATCCCCAGAGAATTCAGGTGGCTGGGAATCAAGATGCTTCAGTGCTATGGGCTTAGCGAGGCAGGCCCGGTACTTACCTTCAACCCGGTGGATAAACCAGTGGATAAGAGCTTAGGCAAACCCCTTTCCGGTGTAGAGGTCAGGATAATAGGGCCCGACAGTACCGGAGTTGGAGAACTTGCATTTAAGGGCCCGATGATTATGAAAGGTTATCACAGGGCCTCCGGGGCCACACGTGAGGTACTGGATTCAGAGGGCTGGCTGAAGACCGGTGATCTGGGTTATCAGGATGAGAAGGGCTATCTGTACCTCTTGGGAAGGGCCGGGAACCTCATTGTTACTCCTGCCGGGGAATACATCTGCCCTGAGGAGATAGAGACCGCGATAAATCTGAGGCCCTTTATCCGGGAATCTTTAGTCTATGGCTGTCAAAAAGGGGACGGAGAGGAAGTCCGTGCAGCCATACTCCCTGATTATGAGGCCATTGGCGAACATTCTCCGGGAAGACAAATGAGTGATGAGTATGTACACCGGCTCATATCCGGAATGGTCAAAAAGGCAAATAAGACCCTGCCTCCTTTTAAAAAGGTAGGGTCTTTTACTTTGTTGGATAAGGAACTCCCCAGAAATTCTGCCGGAAAGGTCATGCGCCGCGTATTTATGGAATTGCCCCGGGCTGAGTAATCATGTAACCAACTTATATTGGAGCACTGTTCTTATTTGCTTTCTCATGAGCCTTTTGGAAGGACGCAAAGGTTAGCTGCGTCCAGGATTCGATATACCAGATGATGTGCCGGATTGATTTTCGCAACCGCAAGGGCCTGATGCACACTTATGGCCTTGGTTATACCCAGTGCCACCATATCGGCCTGTGTGAGGCCCTGGCTTACTGCAAACACCTTTACCGCCCGGCAATCAGGATCGGTCAACTCCCTTATCCCCAGGGCCTTGTGGTCACCCAGTCTGTATCCCCGACGCATGACTATATCCATGGCGGCCGAGGCGGTGGGTGCCTGGACGAGCAGCCTTACAAAGTGGTCCTGCCCAATACCATTCTCGCAAGGGGCTGACAGTATAATCACACCGCTGTTCCGGACAGCCCACTGGTTGTTCATTATGGCCTTGTCGGCCTGGTAAAAGCTCTGTCCGAGCGGGCCGAAGGTCTCCAGTATGATCGCATCGGCAGGCACGGGAACTTCCTGCATAAAAACGCTTCGGGCAGAGGGCACAACGGCATCAAGTACGGATAACGGTGTACCTCCGGCGGCCGCGATGATCGTGTTGCCGACCTGCACGAGATTTACGCCTGAAATGCGCTGTACAGCAGACAGGTCCGACAGCATTTCCGAAATTCCTTCAAATACCGGGTTGCCCGCAAGACAGCCCGGTCTGGAACCGGGAAGCAGGGCAAAGGCATGATTCGATTCAACGTCTTTATGGGAGGCGCAGCCGATGGTGAGAGTCTTGTGTACACCCGTAAATCCGGCAAAGTAATGCGGCTCCACGCTTCCGATTCCCAATACGGGTCTCTCTCCGACAAGCCACGGATGAGCCCTCCAGCCATTCCGTCCAACAGATGCCATTTCATTGCCCCGGCTGTTGTGCCATTGAATTTCCTCAATGGGCAGATCCTGAATCAGTTGAAATTCAAAATCGCTCATTTTCTCTCTGGTAAAGCAGTGGGTACCTGTTGCTATCAGGACCCTGATATGTTTCGGATCAACTGAACGGCTGAGAACCTTAAGTACCCTGGGACTGTCGGTATGGCGCTGGGGATCGTTGACTACTACGGTAAGGACTTGCGGATTTTCAATGCACTCCAGCGCATTGCCCACTGCCCTTTCAAGCAGTGACCGGTCAATAGGCCCGAAGAGGTCCATCTGGGGCCTCAGGGTTATGATATGGTCTTCCTGCCTAATAAGTCTAAGCCTTCAAATTCATCTTCGTAAAAGAATTTATCAGCGCCGAATGCCGGACGGAGTTGAGTCAGCCAGGTGGCTTCAGGATCAAAACGTGCAAAGAAGGGACGCTGTACCCAGTCCGGATTGCGGCCCTGGATGAAACGCAGTACAAACACCTTTTCGTTGTTGATTTCAGCAATACCCTGTACCTCTATCTTGCCTGGAAAAGCGCTCATTGATGGTCCGCGCACCGTACGCGCCAATCCGGACACCTTCAGAACGGCGTTATGATATATCTCATAGGCCTCGGCTAACGGCAACTCAAAGTAGTGACAGGCACCGGTATTGCGTGCTATGAACATATAGTAAGGTATGATTCCAAGTCTTACCTGCGTACGCCACATGCGTGCCCAGATTTCAGGGTCGTCATTTATATGCTTTACTATTGGACTCTGACTGCGTATTACGGCTCCGGTATCACGGATTCGCCGAATGGCCTTCCGGGCGATAGGCGTTTCCATCTCCTGCCAATGGTTGTAATGGGCCATGACAGCCACGTGTTTGCCGCCTTTTACCATGCGCTCCATCAGTCTTAAAAGGTCGTCGGCATCGCTGTCACTTACATAGCGATAAGGCCAGTAGGTCAGAGACTTGGTCCCTATACGGATATTTTGTATGTGCTCGAACTCAGGCTGCAGCAATGGTTTTATATATTTCTTGAGCAGACCGGTTCCCATAACCATGGGGTCGCCACCGGTGAGCAGAAGGTCGGTAACATCCTTGTGCCCGGCCAGGTATCTATGCAGGTCATCGGTCTTGCTGGCAGAAAAACGCAGCTCGTCAATCCCGATGAACTGTGCCCAGCGAAAACAGAAGGTGCAATAGGTATGGCAGGTCTGTCCCCGGCGGGGGAAAAACAGTACGGTTTCCCGGTACTTGTGCTGCATCCCCTTGAGAGGTCGGCCATCCATGACAGGGACATTCAGGATCTGCTGACCTGCAGGATGGGGATTGAGTTCTGCGCGTATTTCATTGGCCGCTGTCCGGATCTGCCTGTCGTCTGTGCCCTTGAGAATTAAGCTTGCCATGCGATCAAAGTGCTCCTGTGTGAGCATTTCGGGCTGTGGAAAAGTGAGCTTGAAAATCGGATCATTCGGGACATTATCCCAGTCTATCAGGTTTTCAATTACATACTGATTGACTCGGAACGGAAGTACTCTGGCCACCACCTGCATTGCAAAACGTATGTCCGGAGGCAATTTAATAATTTGAGGGATCTGATCAAGTTGACGTGCAGTGAAAAAACGAACATACAAAGGCTGCCTATTGGTGGCAGAATAGGTTCGGGAAATTTGCTTGCAAATCGGAACGGAATACATAGTGCGTACCCTCCTTGAATGCCTTCAGCCGTGACGACATCAGAACAGATTTTGCTACCCGTCTAACTTAAAAAGCTAAAACAGGATGGTTATTGACAGATGATAGGTGTTTGTATGCCCTAAAAAAATTATCAGGGCTTCCAGTCTGCTAAATGGGGTTGGTTATAAAACCAAATAAATATATCATTTTTGGTCACGGATTTCAACCCACCTGATACGAAATCACGGCATTGCCGAATTATATATATGAATAGTGGTGTGTTGCACAATCTGAGGTATAAACAAGACTTTTTATATGCATGACGGCAAATTATTGCGGTTGAATACCTTGAACTGCTTTACATTGTCGATTAATAGACTGGTGTCAAAATTAACTGAACTTTGAATTCTGAATCTTTAGGACAAATGAATTCCCCGGAAAAGGAGCTGTTGAAAGTGTCTATAAGAGCCGTCCGCGGATTTAAGGACGTATTGCCTGATGAAATTGAGCTCTGGCATCGAGTTGAGTCCATCGCCCGTAGTGTTTTTAAGTCCTTCGCCCTGGAAGAGATGCGGATTCCCCTGCTGGAAAAGACAGAGATTTTTACTCGGAGTATCGGCGAATTTACTGATATTGTCGAAAAAGAGATGTATACATTCACAGACAGGAGCGGCGATTCCCTGACTCTCAGACCCGAGGCGACTGCGGGCCTTGTAAGAGCTGTAAGCGAGCACAAGCTTCTTGCTCGATCTTCGATACTGAAACTGTTTACCATAGGGCCCATGTTCAGGCATGAACGTCCCCAAAAGGGCAGGCTCCGTCAGTTTCATCAGATAAACGTTGAAGTGATGGGGACAAAGACCCCCCCTTCAGATGTTGAGGTCATCTGGATGGCATGGGAGATCCTGGAGCGTCTCGGGCTCAGGGGGCTAAGTCTGGAGATCAATTCCCTGGGTTGCCCTGCATGCAGGGCCATATACAGGAATGATCTTAAGAAATATCTTGATGGTATATTCCAGGACCTGTGTCGTGACTGCCAGAGAAGGAGTAAGCTAAACCCCCTAAGGGTTTTTGACTGCAAGAACGAAGCCTGCAGAAAAATCATGGCTAATGCACCCCTTAACAGGGAATATCTGTGTACTGAGTGCGTGAATCACCTGGAAAAGGTCTTGTCCTTTCTTAAGACCCTGAAGATACCGTTTGTCATAAATCCTTATCTGGTAAGGGGACTCGATTACTACGTGATGACCACCTTTGAAATGGTCTCCTCTGATCTGGGCGCCCAGAGTACCGTGGCTGCAGGAGGCAGATATGACGGCCTTTTAAAGGCCCTGGGGGGGCCTGATCTCCCGGGAGTCGGGATGGCAATTGGAATTGACCGTTTGTTGCTGCTCCTTGAGAAGTATAAGGAAGGCCCATCTATTGATCTGTTTATAGCGGCCCTGGGTACCAAGGCCAGAGAAGAGGTCCTGCCCTGGATGAAACATTGGCGCCGTCAAGGACTGACTGTTCAGATGTCATACGAGGACAGGGGGCTTAAGGCCCAGATGAAGCAGGCCGGCAGGGCAGGGGCCTCTTATGTTCTAATACTGGGAGAAGAAGAGCTCCATAAAAAACAAGTGGTGCTCAGAAATATGATTAATCATGATCAGCACGAGATAACTTTTGATGATGTGATTTCAGCAGTGGACAGCTTGGTTGGATAGGTTATGTGGTTTGGTGGATATTCTAATTGAAGATGAGGTGAATTGAATGGATTTGATGGATGGGCTGAAGCGCACCCATGATTGTTACAGTCTTACGGAGACGTCGCTGAACCAGGAAGTGGTGTTGATGGGATGGGTTCTCAGACGGAGGGATCATGGGGGGCTTATTTTTATAGACCTCCGTGATCGCAAAGGGATCACCCAGGTGGTCTTTGCACCCGAGGTACATGATGAATCACATCAAAAGGCCCACAGTCTAAGGAGTGAGTATGTTATTGCAGTAAAAGGCATAGTTCGCAGAAGACCGGAGGGCATGGAGAATCCAAAGATAAAGACTGGAATGATTGAAGTCGCATGCCGTGATCTTCGCATTTTAAACACATCAAAGACCCCTGCGTTTTCCCTTGATGAGGAAGGAGAAATATCTGAAAACCTGAGGCTGAAATATCGTTATCTGGATCTCAGAAGACCGCATATGGTTGAGGGCATAATTCTGCGGCACAGGGTTTGTCAGACCATGCGGTCATATTTGAACAGCAGGGACTTCCTTGAGATAGAGACCCCGGTTCTGACCAGAAGCACCCCTGAAGGCGCCAGGGACTATCTTGTGCCCAGCAGGGTCAGTCCGGGCTGCTTCTATGCCCTGCCACAGTCTCCACAGCTCTACAAGCAGATCCTTATGGTCTCGGGTCTTGAGCGATATTACCAGATAGTCAAGTGCTTCAGGGATGAAGATCTAAGGGCGGATCGTCAGCCTGAGTTTACGCAGCTCGATATGGAGATGTCCTTTATTGACGAAGATGACATTATTGACTTGATAGAGGGGCTGTTGTGTTTATTGTTTAAAGAGACCCTGGGCAAGGCAATCAGGGCACCATTTCAAAAGCTGACCTTTCAGGAGGCAATGGATCGTTTCGGTACTGATCGTCCGGATACGCGTTTTGGCCTGGAGCTCTGTGATATATCGGATATTGCCGCTGTATGCGGACTGAAGGTATTTCAGGAAGTAGTTTCAGCCAATGGTGTGGTAAAGGCCATAAACGCAAAAGGCATGGGTGATTTTTCCAGAAAGGACCTTGATGATCTTACCGGATTTGCAACAGGCCTCGGGGCCAAGGGGCTTGCCTGGATAAAAATAAAGGAAGGCGGGTCATGGCAGTCACCTGTAGCGAAATTTTTCTCTGAGGAAGAGAAAACAGCAATAAGACAGCGGTTGGATGCGGCTCCGGGAGACATACTGTTCTTCGGGGCGGACCGGAAGAGCGCGGTATGCAGGGTGTTGGGAGAACTCAGAATGGAGCTTGCCAGACGCCGCAATCTCGTTCCTAAAGGGGAGTTCGGTTTTACATGGATTACAGAGTTTCCCCTGATGGAATATGACGAAGATGAAGCAAGGTTTGTATCTCTGCACCATCCATTTACCGCTCCCATGAACGAAGATTTGGAAATGTTATCCAGTGAGCCGGCGAATGTCAGATCCAGGGCCTATGACTTGGTCCTTAATGGAATTGAGATAGGAGGGGGCAGTATTCGTATCCATCAGGCCTCTGTTCAGGAAGCCGTCTTCAGGGCCTTATCCATCTCTGAAAACGAGGCCGGGGACAAATTCGGCTTTCTTCTGGAGGCCCTGGAATACGGGGCCCCGCCACACGGAGGCATTGCTTTCGGCCTGGACCGCCTGGTAATGCTTATGGCGGGAAAAGATACCATAAGGGATGTCATGGCCTTTCCAAAGACCCATAAGGCCCAGTGTCTATTGACCAATGCCCCTGCAAATGTGAGTATGGCCCAACTGGCTGAGCTTTATCTGAAACCCGACTGGAAAAAAGTCCCTAAATAGGCTATAGTGCTCCAGGTCTTGCGGTGCGCTTTCTGCGCAGTCGATATATCAATAGATGGTATTGAGAGAAGCCGTTTTTTTGTTTATCCAGACTCGGAATTGATATTTAAAAAATAGAATAATACCTTTTATTCAACAGTTAAAATACATAATTTAGAATTATTATTAGATAAGGAGTTCTTATGGCAAAGTGGAATCCAGGGCGAGGATTATTGGATCGTCAAGGCGGCAAATACTGGAATTACAACCTCCAGGACAACCCCAATGCCGATCTTATGAGAGATATATATCCTTATGACAAGGTATGCCTGATTGATTTTGATCACAAACATATGATGCCGTCTCCATGCCCGCATATGCTCGTAACTGATACCACTTTCAGGGACGGCCAGCAGGCACGTCCCCCGTACAGCGTGAAACAGATCAGCGAAATTTTCGATTTATTGCACCGCAT
The DNA here is from genome assembly GCA_011042225.1 of Deltaproteobacteria bacterium. GTDB lineage: Bacteria > Desulfobacterota > Dissulfuribacteria > Dissulfuribacterales > UBA3076 > UBA3076. The sequence continues at coordinate 10,522 of DQXT01000096.1, forward strand.
GTCAGGTACAAAGGGGATAATCCGTCAGTCTGAGTTTTTTCTCTATACTTCCAAGGACAAGGAGGCAATAGAAAAATGCAGGGAAAAAGGATATGAGTTTCCACAGATTACAGGCTGGATAAGGGCAAAGGCCGAAGACCTGAAGCTCGTAAAGGAAATGGGCCTGGGGGAGACGGGTATTCTCACCTCTGCCTCTGATTATCATATATATCTTAAGCTCAAAAAGACCAGGGCCCAGGCCATGGAGGCCTATCTGGCCATAGTTAAGGAGGCCCTGGACCTGGGAATAGTCCCCCGTTGCCATTTTGAGGACATTACCCGGGCCGACATATACGGCTTTTGTGTGCCATTTGCAATAGAACTTATGAAGTTGAGGGCAGATAGTGGAATAGATATCAAGATCAGGTTGTGCGATACCCTCGGCTACGGAGTCACATATCCCGGTGCGGCCCTTCCAAGGGGCGTTCCGAAACTGGTGAGGGCTATGATAGATGACGCCGGAGTGCCGGGAGAACTCCTTGAATGGCACGGCCATAACGACTTTCACAAGACGGTGATCAACGCCACCACGGCATGGCTTTATGGGTGTGATGCCATAAACGGTACTCTGCTTGGATTCGGCGAGCGTACGGGCAATACCCCCATAGAGGCGATATTGATAGAGCGCATGGCCCTCAGGGGTACTGATGACGGCATAGATACAAAGGCCATTACAGAAATGGGCAGGTACTTTGAGAGAGAGCTGGGGGTACACATTCCCAAGAACTATCCGCTGGTCGGTGAGAATTTCAATGCCACCAGCGCCGGCATACATGCAGATGGTCTGCTCAAGAACGAGGAAATTTATAACATATTCGATACGGGCAAGATACTGGGCAGGCCGGTAACCGTTATTATCTCCGATAAATCGGGTACAGCAGGTATTGCACACTGGATAAATGCACACCGGGAACTGGATGGTGCACAAATGATTGATAAGCGTCATCCCGGGGTTGTGAGGATATATAAGCATGTTATGAAAGAGTATGAGGAGGGCAGGGTCACCTCCATGTCAAATGAAGAGATGCATGCCCTTGCCAGAAGGCACCTGCCTGAACTCTTCATCTCTGAGTTCGACAAGCTTAAGATAAGGGCCCATGAACTCGCCTTCCACCTGGTGGAGGACCTGATAGAGCGTAAAGAGATACAATCAATGGATCCAGAAGTTGCAAAGCCTGTTTTTGTCCAAATCCTTAATGACAATCCTTTTATTCAGTTCCTTTACGTAGTAAATGCAGATGGGCACAAAATTACCCAGAACTTTACCCATTTGGAAGATAGGGCTAAATATGCAAACTTTCAGCTGGATAGTGATTTTTCAGGGCGTCCCTGGTTTATTGAACCTATAAAGGATGGCAAAATCCATGTCAGTGATTTTTATACGTCCAGAATCACTGGTGCTCTCTGTATTACGGTGTCCGGCCCAATCCGCAATGATGACTATGAGATTATCGGTATACTGGGGATAGATCTGAGATTTGAAGACCTCGCAAAGATGGAGCGGGACTCCGAGGAATGAGAAAGGTGCTGTTCGGAAGAAGTGGGCAGGCCATATATCTATTGCCCTGATTTTCCCTGATGCATACTCTGTAGGCATGTCCAATCTCGGCCTGCAGTCGGTCTATTTCGGGCTCAATGTCGAAGACCGGCTGCTGGTCGAGAGATTTTTTGTGCCGAATCAACAAATTCACTCGTTCACCAGATCAGCAAATCTCTCCTGGCTTTCCGAGGAGTCTTCCAGACCTCTTAAGGACTTTGATCTCTTACTTTTCTCAATAAGTTTTGAATCCAATTATCAAAACATGATAAAGGCCATAGAAGCAGCGGGCCTATCTCTCAAGTCTGAAGATCGTCATAATCTGGAACCTATTGTGCTGGCAGGGGGGATTGCAACCCAGATCAATCCGGAGCCTGCAGCCCCCTTTGTTGATGCATTTCTTCTGGGCGATTTTGAGGCCATTTCAGGGGCACTTATCTCATGTCTGCCGCAAATCACCGATCATGGGATTTCAAGAATTGAACGATTAAAACTGCTTGCGGATATTATTCCCGGGGCCTATATACCAATGGCTTACAGGCCTTTCTACAGCGCCTCGGGAGATCTGTTGGATTGTGAGTATAAACAGGGCTTTCCCTTCCCGGTTGTTCCGGCCATCTTTATCCCAAACTCCCAATCTGTAATCCCCCAGGTCCCTCATACCCGTATAATCAGCCCTGATTCTGTCTTTTCCAATATGTTTTTAATAGAACTTGCCAGAGGATGTGGAAGGGGTTGCAGATTCTGTGCTGCTGGATTTGTGTATCGGCCCCTGAGGCAATGGTCTGTTGACAGTATTAATGAGGCACTTCGAGAGTGTAAGGATACTGACCGTGTAGGGCTGGTGGGTCTGGAGTTTCTCGGGATCAAGGCAATCGAACAGCTTTGCGTAAGGCTCCTGGAAAAAGGACTGAAGCTTGCCTTTTCATCTCTCAGGGCAGATGATATCACTCAGGATATTGCCCGTCTCCTCAAGGCCTCTGATGTCAAGCTGGCAACCATTGCACCTGAAGCAGGTTCTCAAAGGCTGAGGCGGATTATCAACAAGAATCTTGATGAAGATGTAATACTGGGGGCGGCGGATATACTGGTATCAGGTGGAATTCCGAACTTAAAGCTCTACTTCATGCTGGGTCTGCCTTTTGAGACCGACGAAGACGTTTACGGTATTATTGATCTGGTCAATAAAATCCGCAGCATCATCAGGCCGATTGGTCAATCACGGGGTCATCTGGGCTCTGTAACCGTTTCCGTCAGTACTTTTGTGCCAAAGGCATGGACTCCAATGCAGTGGGCCGGAGCTGTAGAGAAATCGGTACTTGAACATAGAAGACAAATACTGGAAAGGGGTATGCGCCGTCTGCCCAATGTGAAGCTGCAACTGGACTCGGTACGTGAGGCCGCCTTTCAGACATTACTGAGCAGAGGGGACAGGAGACTCGCACCTGTTTTGCAGGCAGTGGCGCTCAAGGGAGCAGTATTGAGCAGGGCCGTGAAAGAGGCGGGTCTTTCACTCGATATATATCGCAAAACCCGGGATTCGGATATGCCTTTTCCATGGGAGATCGTTCAGCACAGGGTGCGCAGAGAATATTTGTGGGATGAGTGGAGCAGGGCATCAAGGGCACAGCAGACTGCCTTTTGTGTCCCCGGGACATGTGATAGATGCGGGGCCTGCAGAGAACAATTATAGATTTAATGTTATTGATAATTAACCTGTCAAAGTTATATAATGTCCGTATGAGATGGGCAGAAACTGTAAATGATAATATAGTGCCGGACAAAAATTTAATAAAACAAGATCTAATCTGTTGAAAGGATAATTCAAATGCCCAAACGTGATGATATCAAAAAAATCATGATTATAAGCTCCGGGCCAATTGTTATAGGCCAGGCCTGCGAGTTTGATTATTCCGGCACGCAAGCCTGCAAGGCCCTTCACAAACTCGGTTATGAGATAGTTTTGGTCAATTCAAATCCTGCAACCATAATGACTGATCCCGGCATGGCTGATGCCACCTATATCGAGCCTTTGAACATACAGGTTATGACGGAAATTATAGAAGAAGAAAGGCCTGATGCACTTCTTCCCAACCTGGGCGGGCAGACAGGGCTTAACCTGTCTTCAGAACTGGCCCGAACAGGCGTGCTGGAGAAATACGGTGTAAAAATAATAGGTGTTGAGATTGATGCTATCAAACGCGGTGAGGACCGGATCGCATTCAAAGATACCATGGAAAGGCTTGGCATAGAGATGCCCAGGAGTAAACCGGCATTCAGCGTAGAGGAGGCTGAGAAGATCGCCGCTGAACTCAATTACCCGGTGGTCGTCCGGCCCGCCTATACCATGGGGGGAATGGGGGGCGGTCTGGTATATAACGTGGAAGAACTGCGGACCATTATCAGTCGGGGCATTTCGGCGAGCATGGTGGGACAGGTGCTGATTGAGGAATCGGTCCTGGGATGGGAAGAATTGGAACTGGAGGTCGTGCGAGATGCCAAGAACCAGATGATCACCGTTTGTTTTATCGAGAATGTGGATGCCATGGGTGTACATACAGGCGACTCCTATTGCACTGCCCCCATGCTGACTATTGATTCAGTACTGCAGGCGCGGCTTCAAAAATGGTCATATGACATTGTCGAGGCCATAAAGGTCATAGGCGGTACCAATATTCAGTTTGCCCATGATCCCAAAACCGGCCGCGTGGTAGTAATAGAGATAAACCCCAGGACCTCCCGCTCATCGGCCCTGGCTTCCAAGGCCACCGGTTTTCCCATCGCGCTTATTTCAGCCATGCTGGCAGGGGGTATGACTCTGGACGAAATTCCTTACTGGCGGGAGGGTACACTGGACAAATATACGCCCTGGGGTGACTATGTGGTAGTGAAATTCGCCCGGTGGGCATTTGAAAAGTTTGAAGGCTCTGAAGATAAGCTGGGCACACAGATGCGTGCCGTGGGCGAGGTAATGAGCATTGGCAAAAATTATAAAGAGGCCTTCCAGAAGGCTATCCGGTCATTGGAAAACGGCCGCTATGGACTCGGCTTTGCCAGGGACTTCAATCGTAAGTCACTGGACGAATTGATGGAACTGCTGGTCGAGCCGTCGAGCGAACGGCAGTTTATCATGTATGAGGCCCTGCGAAAAGGGGCGTCTGTAGAAACGCTTTATGAGAAGACTTATATTAAACCCTGGTTTATTGAGCAGATGAAGGAACTGGTAGGACTTGAGGAAAAGATTCTGCACTACAGGGGGGCGGCTGTTCCTGATGATCTCCTTAAGCAGGCCAAGAAAGACGGGTTTTCAGACCGGTATCTGTCTCAGCTCCTCAATCTCTCTGAAGGGGAAATCCGGCGGCATCGTATATCTTTGGGCGTGATAGAGGCATGGGAGGCCGTACCGGTAAGCGGAGTGGAGGACGCGGCCTACTTTTTTTCCACATACAATGCCACTGACAAGATAGAAACAAGCAATAGGCGCAAGATTATGGTTTTGGGCGGGGGACCCAACCGCATCGGACAGGGGATCGAGTTTGACTACTGCTGTGTTCACGCGGCCTTTGCACTGCGTGACATGGGGCTTGAGTCCATCATGGTAAACTGCAATCCCGAGACCGTCTCAACCGATTACGATACCTCGGACAAGCTCTACTTCGAGCCGCTTACCGTGGAAGACGTATTGAGCATTTACGAAAAAGAGAGGCCTGAAGGCGTGATTGTCCAGTTCGGCGGGCAGACCCCGTTGAATATTGCAAGGGAACTGGCAGAGGCCGGCGTCAACATTATAGGGACCTCTCCTGAGACCATAGATCTGGCTGAGGATCGTGACCGTTTCCGCCATATAATGAAAAGGCTCGGTATCCCTGAACCTGAGTCAGGCATGGCCAGCACATGGGAAGATGCACTTGAGGTGGCTGACAGTATCGGTTATCCGCTCATGGTCCGGCCCTCATACGTGCTTGGAGGTCGGGCTATGGAGGTCATCCATGACGAAGAGATGTTGAAGCACTATATGGCAGTGGCGGTGGATGTGTCACCGGAGCGGCCGATATTGATCGACAAGTTCCTTGAAAACGCCATCGAGGCCGAGGCGGATGCAGTCTGTGACGGCGTTGACGCCTTTGTGCCGGCCGTGATGGAACATATTGAGCTTGCCGGTGTCCATTCGGGTGACTCGGCATGTGTGATACCCCCCATAAGTATCCCCGCCAGACACATTGATACAATCCATGAGTACACAAAGAAGATCGCAGTGGAACTTGGTGTAGTGGGCCTGATGAATATCCAGTACGCCATAGTAAATGACATGGTGTACATCCTTGAGGCCAATCCCCGCGCCTCCAGGACAGTGCCGCTGGTTTCAAAGGTCTGCAACATTTCCATGGTCCGCATGGCAACCCGGCTCATGCTGGGCACAAAGCTCGCAGATCTCGATATCAGGACCGGATTGATCCCTCACTTCGGCGTCAAGGAGGCTGTTTTCCCCTTTAATATGTTCCCTGAGGTCGACCCGCTCCTGGGGCCGGAGATGCGATCCACCGGAGAGGTCCTCGGACTTGCAGACTCTTTCGGTCTGGCCTTTTATAAGGCACAGGAGGCCGCCCAGCAATGTCTTCCTTCTGAAGGGACCGTACTTATAACGGTATCCGAGAAAGACAAGCAGCCTGCCCTGGAGGTGGCAATGCAGTTCGACAGGCTTGGTTTTGACATCAAGGCGACTGAAGGGACTCACAGGTTTCTGGCAGACCACGGCATTAAATCAAAGCCCATCCGCAAGATGCATGAGGGCCGTCCCAATATTGTGGATGGAATAAAAAATCATGAGATTCAACTGATCATCAACACACCCAGCGGCAGACTGAGCAAGCATGACGATTCATACATCCGGAAGGCGGCAATAAAGTTTAAAGTGCCGTATATCACCACCACGGCGGCGGCCATCGCTGCTGCCAAGGGTATTGCAGCATGCAGGAAGGGACATGGCAGGGTGAAGTCCCTTCAGAAATACCACGGGGATATCCGATAGATTCCAGGCTCAGAAGAAGAGGAAGATACACGACAACGATGAGACCGGAAGATATTTCAACCATATCGGACGAAACTTATCTGAATAAAATCATTGATTCGGGCTGGATGATAAGGGGACCAAGAAAGGACTCGCAGAAAGATCTGCACTTTGCAAAGAACTTCTTCAAACGCAATATTACATTTGTTCCTGAGCATGTCCTGGAGGCTGACGGTTTCAAGGTCGTTGCACCATGCCCGTTCACGCGCGGCCATCAACTCATGTTTAAAGACGAAGGGCGACTGATCCGCTATACCAGAAGCCGGTACACTCTCATATCGGAGAATCATGAAATTCCTCTCTACATCATTTTGAACGAAGATAAGACGGATTTCTAGCATATTGTTTTCTTTGTAATCCTTGGCTAAACTTATTAGACCTTATTAATTCATTATATGCCGTTTAACCGGGTCTGGAGGATGTGATGCCTAATGACTTGATCAAAATTCAAAGCGACTTTTCCTAGGCAATTGCCTTAAAACATGAAAAAAAGGGGGTACAAACATGAAAAAATTAAGTGTTTTGTCCACATTGATTACAATTTCAGTTTTTCTCCTTTCGAGCCAGTCTTTTGCTCAGCGCGGGATGAAGTGGAGCGGGAGCGGCGGCTGGGGTCCTGACAGCCGCTATGCCGGAATGTATAATCCGGCCACAGTGGAGAGCCTCGCCGGGGAAGTAATGAATATCGAAAAGATTGTTCCACGTAAAGGAATGTCTTATGGGATACACCTGACCTTAAAAACAGATAAGGAAACTATCTCCATTCATGTGGGACCGGCGTGGTATATCGAGAACCAGGATATAAAGATCGAGGTTGGAGA
>DQXT01000025.1 GCA_011042225.1 Deltaproteobacteria bacterium
AAAAATTGTTTTTCCAGTGTAGAAAAAAAAGTTGATATAACCGCATCAAAAACAATAGATGTTAATGCCAAACTTCAGAGTATATGTGGTAGTCTTATGGTAAAAACTTTACCTGAAGGAGCAACAGTACTCGTTGATGGAAAAGAAAAAGGCGTCACACCATTATATTTAAAAAATGTTGAGCATGGATTACATACTATAAAATTTACTAAAAATTGTTTTTCCAGTGTAGAAAAAAAAGTTGATATAACCGCATCAAAAACAATAGATGTTAATGCCAAACTTCAGAGTATATGTGGTAGTCTTATGGTAAAAACTTTACCTGAAGAAGCAACAGTACTCGTTGATGGAAAAGAAAAAGGCGTCACACCATTATATATTGATAATATAAAAAAGGGTGATAGGATTATAAAATTAATTAAAAAAGGATTTGAGACAGAAAACAAAATAATTTCAATTAAACCATCAGAGAAATTCGATTTCTCTGTGAAACTCAGACGACCAATAGTTTCGTCTGACGGCAGATTTATAGATCATAGAAACGGAACTATTTCAGATACAAAGACCGGTCTCATGTGGACCAAAGATGATAGTTATGTTCACCTTAAGAAATATTTGAACTGGAAGGAGTCAAGGTCATATGTTAACAATCTAACCACGGGTGGATATAGCGACTGGAGACTTCCTACGACAAAAGAACTAAATGAAATATATGAGATTAAGAAATCGAATACAGATAAAGATGGCGACATCATACATATTGATCCAATTTTCTCTATTGGCGGGACTTTCTGGAACTGGTCATCAGAGGAGCAGGATAAATGCCGTGCAAAAGTATTTCTCTTTCTCGACGGCAGTATAATCAAGAATGACAAGAATTTTTCCTACGAAAGAGGGGTGCGCGCTGTACGGCCATAATACTACTTAAAGTCATCTGCCAACAATTTGATTACAGATGCCATTTTAAGTTTAGCCAAACCGATACCATCTTCACAAGAAAGCATCAGTACCATGTGTATATGAACTTTGCCTGAACATGAATCCTCGCTTTCATTTAAGCACCGCGCTAGTAAATGAATACGATCCGTCTCTATATGGATCATCTTACAGCTACCTATATCCATCTCTTGAGATGCCTTTTGTGCATTAACCAGTATATTGTTTGCCAATATAGCGATTTTCATTAAATTTGACTCTCCGGCCGGCAACATCACAATTGGATCACCGGTTGGTGTGAGAACACCTACACCTTCAAAACCTATAATTGATTTAAAGGGTTCTAACCTTTCTTGTGCTGTAACAATGCCTATATTATTTGATTTATATTCAATTTCAGGTTGTGATATCAGACATTCTTCGTATTCTTCTTCTATATAATTCTGTTTTGTTTCATGCTCCTTTTTATCTACCAGGAAATCAATCTCTTGTATATTATCAATATCTCTTTCTTTAATATCCCCCGTCTCTTGTTCCTCAAATTGCTCTAAGACCTCATCTTTTATCTTGCAAGACTCCATAAGGATAAAGGAAAGCGGAGAAGTAATGGCTTTAGCCTTATTTGCACATGAATAATTAATTTCTATCTCCGTTTCATTCCAACCGATGATTTCATAAGCCGCCTCTTCACCTTCCAATGTCTCGGTCTTGGCATTAATTAGCTCCCCTTCCAGAAAATACAGCTTCCCGACATTTTTCCCGGACGTTACTGTAAGTGTACAGGTCTTCCCTTCCAGTTCCAGAAATTGCAGAAACACGCCCAGCGTAATGCCCTGAATATGCCCTTGAGAATCTCCCCTGGTTATATGTTGAAGGATGTTATCCGCCAGAACATCAAAGTCCAGTGGTTTTTCAAGATATTGAGTAGCACCCATAGTAAGTAATTTTTCTTCCATATCCGGTGTGCCGAATGCTGTAATAACAATTGTCGGTATATCAGTAAAGTGTCTGGTCAAATATGCTAATAGCTGAAACCCGTCCATTTCGGGCATCTTCAGATCTGTAACAACCAAGTCGATTTTGGTGGAATTCAAGATTGTGACAGCTTCCTTTCCATTGAAAGCTATCAATACTTTAAACATATCGGAGTATGACTTGAGACCATCTGAAAGACTAAGCAAGAAACCTTTCTCATCGTCTACTAGCAAAATATTTTTCATGCTTGGTTTTCCTTAAGTCTATTGCAAAATCCGGTCTTTCGAAACCCTTTAGGACATCAATGGCACAATTTCTTTGCTGAAAGGACAATAACTGTCGCTATTATTAAGAGACATATTAATTGTTGTTAGGCCTGAGTCGACAGACATCTCCATTTTCAATTCCTATTTATGAGAACAGGAGATCCAGATCCTCCCGGGACAGCCGCCTCAGCATATCCTGGCCACTATTAAGGATAGCGCTGACCAGTTCACGCTTTTTCTCCTGCAAAGCAACAACCTTCTCTTCTACTGTTTCGGCTGTAATAAGGCGATAGGTAAAAACTTTTTTATCCTGACCGATACGGTGGGTTCGATCGACCGCCTGAAGCTCTACTGCCGGATTCCACCAAGGATCTACAATAAATACATAATCCGCTGCCGTGAGATTAAGCCCCAGGCCTCCGGCCTTAAGGCTGATAAGGAAAAGTTTTATCTCTTCACTGTTTTGAAAACGGCGTACCCTGTCTTTACGTCTTGCCTGAGGTGTCCTGCCGTCCAGATACTCATAAATTATTCCGGCACTATCTAGAGAACGACGAATTAGACTCAGCATCCTGGTGAATTGAGAAAAGACCAGGGCCTTGTGTCCGCAAGAGACGGTCTCTTCTATCAATGTCATAAGTTTGTCCAGCTTGCCTGATCCTGCTCCATCCTCACCGATAATGGCAGGGTGGTTGGCCGCTTGACGAAGTCTGAGAAGGCCCTCAAGTATCTTTATGCGGCTCCTGTTGAGACCTCGCCGTTCTATGGCTGTCAATATCGAGGCCCTGTAGTGGTCCCGAATCTGGGAATAAATCCTGGCCTGCCTATCGGTCATGGGACAGAGTATCACGTGCTCCATCTTTCCCAGGATTTCTTTGGCAACGGTCTCTTTATTGCGCCTGAGAAGAAAGACCTTTATCATTTTCTGAAGGAGATTCAGGGCCGCCTTGTCTCCCTTAGCTATAGGTTTTGCAAACCTTCTATTAAAGACCGCCGTGGAACCCAGAAATTTGGGATTTAAAAATTCCATCTGGGACCAGAGTTCTCTAACGTTATTCTCAAGCGGTGTACCCGTGAGACATAACCTGTTCCTGGCCTTGAGAAGCCTCACTGCTTTGGCAGTCTGAGAGTTGGAATTTTTGATCGCCTGGCTTTCATCCAGAATGATATAATTGAATTCTAAATTTTTCAGTGTCTCTATATCGAGCCTCACCAATCCATATGTAGTAACGACCAGATCAACTCGATCCAATTCTTTAACCAGGTCTGAACGATTATTCCCTGAATAGGCCAGTATTTTTAAATCAGGGACAAAACGTTTTGCTTCAGACTGCCAGTTGAACAGCACAGAGGTCGGACTCACTATTAGAGACGGCCCCTCTTTTCCGTTTTTCTCTCCTGCCAACCATGCAAGGACCTGTACTGTCTTTCCAAGCCCCATGTCATCAGCAAGTATGCCTCCAAGGCCTAACTTTTTTAAAAAGGCAAACCAGCCCAGAGTGTCCTTCTGGTAAGGCCGAAGAACGCCTTTAAAACAAGCAGGTACAGGGAAACTCTCAATTCCCGAAAAGTCCTTCATTGCATTTCTTATCTCAATAAAACGCCGATCAACAGGTTCGACCTCATTCTCTTCCAATAAAGTGTCCAGAATCAAGGCCTGTGTCGATGAAAACCTGAGAGTTTTACCACGATTTTTATGTCCCGACACGGTACCCAATTCAAGCATGTGCACGTTGCGGGAAAGCCACTTTTCAGGAAGAAGCCCTGTGCTTCCGTCACCGAGTTTAACCGTCTGTTCTCCCCTTAAAAATGCCCTAATGGCCGTTGGCAACGGAACTAAATGTTCTCCAAAGGATATTCCACCTTCCAAATCAAACCAGTCTATGCCGGATGAGATGCTTAGTTCTGTTATGCGACCTCCCCTGAAAGGCCGTCTATTTTGTCCCTGGATCCTCCAACCCTGTTCTGTCAATTCTGATAGTGCTTCGGCCGCTCCCTTAATATCTCTTTGAAATAATCGGTCCTTTTCTTGAAATCCCTTGTCAAATAATCCCATCAGGATCTCAGACTCACGATCTTTATCTCTTTTTACCCGTTGCCACCTTTCAGTATCCAGTACGAAAGGCCTTGGATCACACCGATCGATCTCCAGATCTCCATACTTCAAAAATACCTTGGCCTTTAAAAACCCCTTTTCAAGTTCCACTATCAATAATGGTTCTGGCAATAGGTCCTGTATGGTTTTTGGTGCTATTTCCTCTGGTAAGAAAAATTTAAGTCTATCTGGAAAAAATTCTGTCTGGATAACAAGATCCCTAATATCTTTATGTGAAATTTCTATCTCCCCTGATTTCAAAGCCGCCTTTATCCACGAAAGGCTGGGACCCGGCAATTGAAAAAGATATCCGTCATGTATGAAAAGTACAGGTGAAGTATGGAAAAAAACAGAGATATTGAAAAGCAGCGCAACTTTACCATTTTCTCCCAACCTCACTAATGGCACGAGTCTAAACCCCTTTTTTCCTTTTTTCGTTTTCGGTTCAGCCTTCATTTCCAGCGATGCGGTAAATGGGACTGCCTTATGAAGGGGATTTGCCAGTTGTTTTTTTTCTGAATGAAATACCCTGCAACGTTTTGTCTCGGCTAACAGAGGCAGAAGAAGTTCAAGGTCTCTCGGTTCTAAGGCCAGATCGGTGAAATTTTTATGGGTCCGTTGATAATATCGAAGAAAGTCATTTCTAAAAACTCTTTCTGACACATTATCCAGCATCGCAATTATGGTACGATCAACTCTGGGCAGGCCCCTATGCTCTATAGTATCTGCCTGAAGTTTCCTCTCTCTACCCAGGGTGCTGTCTTTTCTAAGATACCTTTCAACGGCGGATATCTTCACTGCAATCGAAGTGACGTTCAGCTCGTAACACAGGACGAATTTACTGGAGCCATCCAGCCATGGGGGATCCGGCTGTTTCCCTTGCCACAGGGTATCTGCAAACAGTGACTGCCAATCGGTCTTTTTCTTAGACTGATCATTTTTATATTTGCTGTAATCGGTAACCGCAGGCACCCCTCCTGCTGCCAAGATCTTATCTGCTTCAACCATAGCTGCCCACAAGTGCTTACAGAGAAAGCCCTGTTTAAAAAAGGGACATGTGCATAACATGAGAATTCTACCGTCCCTGGAATTCATGTCATCTAATGATACTTTATAGAGCTTTGAACCCTGGACTGTACCTATGATTTTCCCATATGAGACCTCTTTCAGTATCGCCCTTCTCTGTTCGGCGTAATATTCGCCGCGTTGGCGTATAACCGGCAGAAATGAGTGTTTTAACCGATCTCTCCAAGAAACTGGTTTATCTCTGTTACTCCCGTTTATAAAAGGCTTTCGATCCATATCTGTGTTGTATTTTCTGACCCTGCGGCTTTAGAATAGTGTTAATGGGCATTCAAATTCTCAATATAAACTTTTTTAATCAATAAATCAGTTAAACCATGTTAACACATACATTATTTCCCAAAATGATACTTTGGGGAAAAATTGACTGTTAAAGCCGGTCTGATAAGGGGATTAGGCAAGGCCCTGGTAATATTTAAGCATGATTCATTAAAAGTGATTGTGGTAATTGACCATGTCACTTCAGTCTTTGCGGATTAAAAAAGGAGTTTTTATAGACAATATAATATCTAAATCAAAATTCAAACCGCATGCCTTGCACTATTTTAACGAAGCCGAACAAACCGGAAATACAATGAATATTTGATACCCTTTCAGCCCCTGGGGTGATATTTCTTGTGGATAGTGCGCAGGTGCTGTAGTTTAAGATGTGTGTATATCTGTGTAGTGCTGATGTTGCTGTGTCCCAAAAGCATCTGAACGGCCCTCAGGTCCGCGCCGCCTTCCAGAAGATGCGTTGCAAAGGAATGGCGAAGTACGTGAGGAGAGACTTTGCTCTTAATACCTGCTGAATTGGAATAGGTGTTGAATAACTGCCAGAATCTCTGCCTTGTAAGGGGCATCCCTGCCCTGCCGACAAACACAAATCCGCTGGCCCTTTTGCCCAGAAGCTTGGACCTGCCCGACTTTAGATAATTGTTTAACCACTCTATAGCCGTCTTCCCTACCGGCACTATGCGTTCTTTATTCCCTTTGCCGAATATCCTCAAATATCCAACCTCCATATCCAGCTGGTTAAATTTTAACCCCACGGCTTCGGAGGCCCTGAGACCGCACGCATAAGTGAGCTCAAGGAGCGCCCTGTCCCTCAAACCAGCAGGCTTGTTCACCTCAGGCTGTTCCATCAGGGTCTCGACTTCGGATATAGACAAGACCTCCGGCAGATGAATCCCTATCCGTGGATTATTGATAGCGGCAAGAGGTGTAGAGTCCAGACCATATTCCTCCACCAGGAAACGGAAAAAACCCCTGAGGGCTGAAAGTTTTCTGGCGGTAGTCCTTGGAGAAAGGCCTGATTCCCTTAGTAATTTCAGCCACGCCAATATTTCCTTGGAGCTTATATTTTCAGGACCGCCGAGTCTCTGCCTGTCTGCAAAGTCGATAAAATTCAAAAGATCCCGGCTGTATTCATCAAGGGTGTTGCGAGAAATCCCTTGGTCTATAGAAAGGCGAGCCATGAATTCATCAAGAAGCTCGGTCCATGAGACATCTGCTATGTCCGATATATTTTTCAGCAAAGCCCTGTCAGCTGCATCTCTGCAGTCTCCCGGATTTCCGCGTTCCTGGTGGTTAGGCTTAGAACTCTCAACTTGCTCTGAAGACCTCTCCGCTCAACGGAACCTTTTTCTTTCACTAGTTCACACAGGGCTTCAATAGCCTTACATACTAATTCTGAATCATTTTTGATGTCCAAAATCAGAAGTAATACACCCCAATCACTTGGCATCCCATAAGTGCTCACATAATGTCTCACATTAGACAAGAAGTTCGTCCTGCCGTAGGATTTATGTATGGCCATCAGGTCTTTAGAATGTTGCGGCCGACCTTTGGCGCCCATAAACAGCTTTTCTGCTTCCTGCAGATAGCGTTCCTTCATCCTCGGATCTTCAAGGGCCCTTTCAAGGTTACTGCGTTCGTCCTTTTTATTTCTTGAACTTTTACCCCTGTCACGCATCCTGTCTATCCCTTTCCAACTTTTCTTCCTTTTCCCAATCACAGCCTTCCTCTCTAAACTACTTTTAATATTTTGTTCTTAAATTCTTTTTTCTTAAAAAATTCTGGAACAGAATCCATAAAATATTAAATAAAACAACATTAAGGCCTTAGGAACTTGATATTTTCATGATCAACTTTTTAATGTTTAAATCCCCCCTGATTCCGGCTCATTCGGGCTAGCTAAATATGAATTCAAAATCCGGGAGTATTAGACAAGTCAGCCTTCCACCATAAACCGCACCCGTGTCAATACCTACTTTGTTGGCCTCAATTAACGGAACGGAAAAGGGTGTATGTCCAAAAATGACCCTTTTGCCCCAGTCATATGAAGATTTTAAAAATGGTGACCTGATCCAGAGGAGATCTTCCTGGCTCTGTTCAGAAATGGGGATATTGGATCTTAAACCCGCATGTACAAATATATAATCTTGGGTCTCAAAATACAAATCCAGGTTATCAAGAAAATCCAGATGGCTTTGCGGCATATCCGTCTTGCCCTTTTCAAGCGAATAACTCTCAAGGGTCTCTATCCCACCGTTCTGGAGAAAAAAATCATGATCTTCGCCCTTGAGAAACTGCATAAACATCCATTCATGGTTTCCCTTCAGAAATATCAGACGGTCCGCATGTCTTTTCTTCAGATCGAGCAACAATTCTATTACTCCTCTGGAATCCGGTCCCCGGTCCACATAGTCTCCAAGAAAGACCATCAGATCCCTGTCCCAGTCCAATTTGATCATGCCAAGGAGTGTCCTCAGCTTGTCGACACAACCGTGGATATCACCTACCGCAAAGATTCTTCCAGCCCGGGCTATCATTTACGCTTATCCAGCCTATTTAGCCCGACATCCCTTGCAGCCCTCGAGGCCTCGGCAAACTCATCCTCTGAAATTCTGCGATCCAAAGGGGGATAGTTATGTGCCATACCGCAGGGTCTGTATTGATCCATTAGGTTTACATAAGTATCCGGGGAAATTTCTTCCGCTATATACTTCAGTACGGATCTTGTGCCACTCAGTCCTCCGGGCAGGACAAGGTGCCTTATTAAAAGACCTCTTTGCGCCACCCCGTCAGGACCCAATATCAATTCTCCCACCTGCCGGTGCATCTCCTTGATGGCCTTTTTTGCCACCTGAGGATAGTTGGCTATATTTGATAGATGCTCTCCAATGTCTTTGTCCCAGTACTTGAAGTCCGGCATGTAAATGTCAATTACCCCGTCAAGTAGCCTTAGGGTACGAATAGAATCATATCCTCCAGTATTATAGATAAGAGGTATCGACAAACCTCTCTCGGCGGCATGCAACAGGGCCTTTAATATAAAGGGTATCATATGGGACGGCGTTACGAAATTTATGTTATGGCATCCATCCTTCTGTAAGGATAACAAGCAAGAAGCCAGAATTTCAGTGGATACAGCCCGGCCAGCCCCTAAATGGCTTATCTCATAGTTTTGACAATATAGACATCTTAAATTACACCATGAAAAGAAAACCGCTCCTGATCCCTTTCTACCCACCAAGGGGGCTTCCTCTCCAAAATGGGGGCCATAGCTGGCAACCATCGCCTGATCGGTGGCCCTGCAAAATCCCTGCTCGCCTTCAAGTCTGTTAACCCGGCAAAGATGAGGACAGATTTTACAGCAGGATAAAGACTCCAAGGCCTTGTCGACCCGTCGCTCCAGCTCTCCGCTTTCAAATAATTCCAGATAACCTGGTTTATAGCTGCACATCTATATTTATGATCACAATGGGAAAAACCTGAAACACAATATCGCTCCAAAAATCCCGGGCACAAGGCATTAAAATTATCAGAAAAATTGTATATAATTTTAACCCTTTTCCGGCATCCGGCCCATGGAATTCAGACGGTAGAGTTCCAAGATAGACACACATAGGGCCATCAGTATAGGTCCGAGCACTAAACCCAGAAAACCAAAGACGCTGAGCCCTCCCAGTATACTGAAAAGCAGGACAAGGGTATGTATCTGGGTCTTGCCGCTGATAAAGAGGGGCCTCAGGAAATTATCTATCTGGCTGATTATCAGGATACCGAAAACAAGGAGTATCGCAGCCTTGAGATAGAATCCTGTTAACAATAGGTAGATTGTGGCGGGAAACCAGACCAGGGCCGGTCCTATCATTGGTATAAAGGTAGTAAACCCCATTATCATGCCCCAGAGCAAAGGGGCGGAGAAACCCAATATAGACAGGATAAAAAAACCGAGGCTCGCTTGTATAAATCCATTTAGCATGTTCCCGTAAAGGGTGGCAGACAAGACATCATCCATTACCTTTACCAGGTTTTCCACATTTTGCTGTGAAAATGGTAACAGATCTTTAACTGTATGGAGCATTCGCTCCCCGTCTTTAAAGATATAAAAGAGTGTTATCAGCATCAGGGCGGCCTTAAATATAATGCTGGCTACATTTTTGAAGACTACTGTCCCCTGCCTTAGAAAAAATTCACCCATCTTCTTTGAGAGATCAATTAGTATCTCATTGACCCTTGCCTCATGCGTCTTGAGGACATCAAGCGCGTTAGTAACCGCCTTGTTGAGTATGGGAGACTTATCTTTATCCGGTACTATATTAAAACTGCCCGTGTAAAGGTCCTTCTGTACTTGAGTGTATACCCTTATCACCTCATTGGTGAGACTCCCCAAAAGGCCGAAAACCGGAATTATAATAAAGGCGATTATAAGAATACACATCCCCAGAGCGGCCAGGGCTTCAGATACCCTGAGAATCTTTCTCACCCATCTATATATCGGGTAAAAGAAAAGGGCCAATATTATAGCCCAGGCTATCGGTTCAAAAAACGGCAGAAAGAGCCTCAGCCCCATAGCAAGGATCAACCCTGCAAGCCCCAAAGCCAAGAAGGTTACTAATTTATTGTTATTGGAACTAGTATTCATACATTACAGGTCATGGCTTAATTCGATTGTATTTGAATACATTTAATTATGGGATCCCGGGCATGAGATATCTACTTGTTGTAATTGCATAACATTTCCACTTTTGCGGGCAGATCATATCTTGACAGGCCCAGGCTGCACGCAAATTCCGCCAATTCAGCATAAGAGCAATTTATACAGGTCTTTCTTTTACCCGAACTTACGTCCATAATCTCCTGCCTCAAAAACTCCCTCAAGGCATCGGTCACTTCTTTGCGTACGGAGGAGATATCGATACTTCTTTTATCGGAAAAGTTGACAAGGCGTTTCCAGTTAGCCGCACACCTTTTCAGCCCTCTGTAAATACCCCTTCCTCGATTTCCAAGCGTGATGTCCCTCAGAATAATTGTTCTATAGCGCTGAATAACGGCTTCCTCAAGCGGTATAAGGTCGCAGGGTTGAATATTGAAATGAGGCCCTTCAGGGTCTTCAGTAAGGTAATGGATTGAGCTATAATATGCTACCTCTGGTATTTCTCCTGAATTAAGTATGAGAAAAGCCTCTTCCGAGAGAATATGTTTCCTGACCTCTGTCACCCGATAAATACTTATGCTCCTAATAGTCGGCAGATTTTAACCATTAGTCAAATCACAACTAAAAAGGAATACGCACGAATTATGCCTTTAACCCAAAAAAATGCCGCAGCCCCCAGAAAAGGAGCAAAAATTTTCGTCACTCTAAATCAGGCACTGAATCACTACCACGCCAAGGGGCTTTTCCATGAATCTTTTAAGGAGTCCAGGCTATCATTTACAACTATTTTACCTGAATATTCAAGTGTCAATACAGGCTTTTTGATCACTTCCCCTATAACGGCGTAGCCTGTACCCCTCATTGTATCCTCAAAAGACTGTTGATATTCCTTGCCAACAGTGACAACAAAGCGACTCTGACTTTCACTAAAGAGCAATGTGTCCAGGCGTTCCACGTCTTCAACAATTACAGCACCCAGGTCTATTACCATGCCCAGATCACCGCTGAATGCGACTTCTGCAAGTGAAATTCCCAATCCACCATCAGAACAGTCGTGACAGGACGAGACAAATCCCTGACATATGGCATCTGAAAGCGCACGGTACCTGGCCAGAGCTTCTTTCATCCTTACTTTCGGTACAATATTTCCAATATAATTATACATGGCATGGTATTCAGAAGCACCTAACTCAGGATAAGTTGTCCCAAGCACATAGACCAGGTCCCCAGGGTGTTTTGCATCCATTGTTACTGCGAGACGCACGTCTTGTATCCGGCTTACTACTGAGAACAGCAATGTGGGAGGAATTGATATCTTTATTCCACCGATAGTGGCATCATTTTTCATGCTATCCTTGCCTGAAATGCACGGCACACCATAGGTGGTGCAAATTTCATACAGGGCCTGGTTTGCCCTTACCAGCTGGGCCAATTTGTAATGACCGTCAGGGGTCTTTTCCGATTGAACCGGGTCACACCAGCAGAAATTGTCCAGGCCTGCCATAAGCTGCAGACTGCCTCCTGCAGATATGGCATTTCTCACCGCCTCATCAACCGCACAGCACACCATGTGGTAAGTATCTATGTCGCTGTAGCGGGGGCATATACCATGGGCTACCACCAGACCCTCGAAAGATTCAAGGTCCGGTCTCAAGACCGCGGCATCGCTTGGGCCGTCGTCCCTTGCCCCTGTGAGAGGCTTAATCACACTCCCCCCTTGCACCTCATGGTCATATTGGCGTACCACATACTCCTTGCTACATACATTATAGCGAGCAAGCAAGGCCTTAAGCTCTGCAACGAGATCCGAGGGCTCAGGCAGATCCGGTTCCTCGTGTATCGGAGGATTCCACACTGCGGTAAGTTCAAGCCCGGGAAGTCCGTTATGCAAAAAATCAAGATCCATATATGCCACATTCTTTCCCTGGTACAGGCAGTGAAACTTTCCGGAATCAGTAAAGTTTCCAAGAACAGTGGCCTCAACATCCATCTTTTTTGCAAGGCCGAGGAACTTCTCCAGCCTATCCACAGGAACTGCCACAGTCATCCGTTCCTGGGCTTCGGAAAGCAGTATTTCCCATGGCTGGAGCCCTGGATACTTCAATGGCGCCCTGTCAAGATATAGTTCAAATCCGTTTGTCTCCTGTGCCATCTCACCCACAGAGGATGAAAGTCCTCCTGCGCCATTATCAGTAATGGAATTATATAAGCAAAGATCCCGTGCCATCAGGAGAAAGTCTGTCATTTTTTTCTGGGTTATGGGATCCCCAATCTGGACCGCCGTAGCCGGAGAACCTTCGTGCAGCTCTTCAGAAGAGAAGGTGGCTCCATGGATCCCGTCCTTTCCTATGCGACCGCCGCACATGACTATGGCGTCCCCCGGACGGGCATTTTTTTCCTGACCCGGCCTGTTGCAGACCTGCTTCGGCATGATGCCCCCTGTACCGCAGAAAACGAGGGGTTTTCCCAGGTAACGCTCGTCAAAGAGTATAGATCCATTCACCGTTGGAATGCCACTCTGGTTACCACCGTGTTCAACACCTTCCCGTACACCTTCAAATATGCGTTTAGGATTAAGTAGTCCTTTGGGAAGAGGCATATCGTAATCCGGAGGCCCAAAGCAAAATACATTGGTGTTGAATATCAGCTTTGCCCCCATACCAGTGCCGAACGGGTCCCTGTTTACCCCTACAATCCCTGTCAGTGCACCGCCATAAGGATCAAGGGCCGAGGGACTGTTGTGGGTCTCAACTTTAAAAACAACATTATAACGATCATTAAATCGGATCACACCGGCATTATCTTTGAATACGGAAAGGCACCAGTCATCAGGTCCCAGCCTCTCGCGGATCTCCCTGGTCCCCTTTTGAATATAAGTATCAAAAAGACTGTCAATTACTGTCTTTTCACCTTTCTCATTGCTGTAATTAATTTTTGAGTTAAAAATCTTGTGTTTGCAGTGCTCTGACCAGGTTTGGGCAAGGGCCTCAAGTTCAAGATCAGTCAGTCTTTCACTAAGCCCTATTTTTACCCTTTCTTTCCGCACATGTGGCCTTTGAACATAATCCCTTATCCGTTTCATTTCCTGGAGATTAAGTGCCCATACCCTGTCTTTTGACATAGCCATCAATTCCTCGTCTGTCAGCCTTAAGAGATCTATCTCCCTTACTTCAGAGGAGGCCTGTTCTCTAACCCTGGGTACTGCATAAAAAGGACTGTGTTTTTCAGACCAAACTTCACCAAGCATATCCCTTGAAACTATAGTAGTCCTCTGTATCAGCTCGTTTGCAAACAGCTCATTTGTCAATCTTTGTACCTGGTCGTAAATGAGTTCTCCTTTAATACAGTATTGAGTAGAGGTATAAACCCCTTCATCCAGCCGCAGCTTCCGCCCTATAACCAACTCAAGGGCCTCCTTTGCAATACGGCCCTCATTGTCCGTAACACCTGGCCTGAAACCTACTTCAATCAGCCAATTCCATGAAAAATCAGGTCTCTCAGTAAACAACAGGGCCAGGGGGCTGTTTATTGCAGATACCTGAATCACCGGGTCGGAAAAAGGACCTTCTGCAACTGCCTTCAGTTGTTCCTCTGAGAGATCAGTGTCGACAAGATAGACCTTAATGGTTCTGATGTCGAAGACATCCAGCCTGAGATCGTCACGGCACTGCCGTGCAGTCTTAAGACCTTGCGGGTCTTGAAAATGGGGCTTTAATGCGACTTCTATACGATGGGGCATAATTTCTCCGCATGATACACGACAACTGCAAAACAGGGATTGCAGTTCGTTCAACATATTAATGTATTCTGTTTATCCCATCTTTCCCTTTAGGGCAAGATCGATTGTGATTTAGGAAATTTTCTGGTATGGAGCCTTATGTCTTTACTGTCCAGAATGCTCTTTAGAGAAATGGCCCTGCCTTTTCTGTTTTCCTTTTGTACACTCAGCATCCTATTGCTGCTGGGCAGTCTGTTGCCGCTTTTTGAAACTATGCTGAGGACAGGGATAAAATTTATTGAACTGGGCAAATTCGCCGTCATGCTGCTTCCAACATTTTTGGCATTTGTGCTGCCCCTGGCCACGCTGTTAGGTATACTCCTGGGATTTTTACGCCTTTCCAGGGACAGTGAGATGCTTGCACTCTTTGCATGCGGCGTGGGTCTTAAAAAACTTATGGCACCTGTGATTATGGTTTCAATAACCACCTGTCTATTAAGTTTTTTTTTATCGGCCAGCGTGATCCCAAAGGCCGAAACGGCAGCAAAAAATTTTATCAGGGAATTGACAGAACGTAGTCTGGCGCGTGGAATTCCTGAAAAATTCTTTTTTAGTCCAATGTCCAAACTGACCCTGTATGTCGACAAAAGCCTTGATCAGGGTCACCGTTTCATGGGAGTTTATATTCGGGACGCCCGAAAAAAACAAGTTGCCTACCAGATCCTGGCCAAAGAGGGAAAACTGTTTGTTCAGCCGGGAGGATTGGAAGTAGGCCTGCAATTGAGTAACGGCACGTTAAATCGCGTAAGTGATGACTACAGAGAGACCGACACCCTTGATTTCAATTCATATGCCATTCGTCTGAGCCTGCCGGAAAAGGACCGAAAACAAAATAGACGTGAGCTAGCACTGGGTAGCTTGTTAAAAGCCGCCTCAGATCCTGATACATCTGCCGAACACAAAGTACACTATCTTGTCGAATTTCATGAAAGGCTTGCGGTACCTGTAGGTGCCCTGATTCTGGGCATAATGGGAGCGCCTCTGGGTATACTGTTTGGAAGAACCGGACTTTCAGGGGGAATTGCCTTGGGACTTACAGCATTTCTGGCCTACTATCTTTCTATTGCCTTTGCAGCCAGTTTGGCCGATACAGGCAACATCTCACCACTTATTGCCTTATGGGTACCCAATCTTATCTCCGCAGGTACAACAGCTGGATTGATAATACTACTGCACAAAAAAGGTCCAATAAAAAGCTGAGATGAGTGTACTAAGCCGATACTTACTCCGTAACTACTTTCTTGTTTTTTCACTGGTCCTTCCAGGACTGATTGGAGTCTATCTGCTGATTGAGGTATTTGAGAGGCTGGACGATTTTATTGAGGCCAATGCGCCAATGTCCTCGGCGCTGGCCTACTTTCTGCTGTCAATACCCAAAATACTTTATGAACTGACCCCCTTGGCCGTTTTACTCGCAGGGCTTCTGGGTATAATGCTTCTTTCAAGACGTATGGAGCTGCTTGCCATGCGATCCCTTGGAGTTAAACCCTGGAAAGTGATATTGCCCTTGCTGATTGCGGCATTTTTCCTGTCAACTATCCTGCTTATATTAAAGACCTTATACATTCCAAAAGCAACAGAAAGGGCCGAATCGATATTTCAGGTAGAGGTCAAAAAGAGACCGCCCGAGGGAATGCTGAAGGGAAACACCCTTTTTTTCAGGGGTGACAACAGTATATGGACTACAGAACTGGGAAGTCCAGACGCCAAAAGGCTTAAAAACGTTCAATGGTTTTCGTTTGACGATAATTACGCAATTACTCAGCTAGCGGCAGCCGCCGAAGCAACATACTCAGAAAATAAGTGGACTTTTAGGCATGGACTCCTCAAACTGAGAATGGACGAAGGGCATGGTTATTCCACCAGGGCATTTGAGTCTCTGGAACTGGATCTTGCGGAGACCCCTGAAGATTTTGTTTCAGTTGAAACACCACCGGCACAGATGGATATAATTTCTCTATGGAGAAACGTCCAAAGGCTGAAAAAGTCCGGATACCCTGCAAGAGAACAAGAGACTGTATTTTGGGGACAGATCCTGTATCCGTTTCTGGGATGCAGTCTGCTCCTGGTTGGATTGACCATTACACTGTTCAAAGAGCGTGGAGGCCTTTCACTGGGACTGGGATTGGGAGTAGTTATAGGTTTTGCTGCGTGGGTGGCATGGAGCCTTGCCCTTACTTTAGGTAAAACAGGCACTGTTCCTCCGTTTTTAGCGCCGTGGATGGTCCACATTGTGCTTATCACAACGGGTTATGTACTGATGAGGCGATTAAGATTTTAAGAGGGGTTTAGCCTTTAGCAGTTAGCTATTAGGTTAATGATAGTCAGTCTGCCATACTGTAAAGCAGGATATTTGATTATTATAAAATCAAAAACAGTTTTCCGAAGCTGACTGCTAAAGGCTAATGGCTCAAACCAGGCATAATCATGAATGAAAAAGCCAGAATACTGCATGTAATAAAGACACTTAATACCGTATACGGAGACGCCCACATAGCTCTGAAGTCCAAGGACCCTTTTCAATTACTTGTATCGGTAATCCTGTCAGCCCAGTGTACTGATGTCAGAGTAAATAAGGTAACTCCTGTTCTGTTCGAGCGATTCCCAGATGTGAGAAGCATGTCCGAAGCACCTTTAGAAGAACTGGAGGAACTTATCAAAAGCACGGGGTTTTTCCGTAATAAGGCCAAGAACATAAAGGCGGCTTCAAAAATCATCATAGAACGTTTCAATGGTGAACTTCCGATGACCATGGAAGAGATGATTACTATCCCGGGTGTGGGTAGAAAAACAGCAAATATTATGCTGTACAATGCCTTTGGAGTTATTGCCGGCATAGCAGTAGATACTCATGTAAAGCGTCTTGCCAAACGCCTGGGCATGACCTCGGAAACAGATCCAAACAAGATAGAACGTGATCTCATGGCAATAGTTCCCAAAAAAGACTGGGGCAAGATAACTTATGTCCTGATAAATCACGGGAGACAGGTATGTAAGGCCAGAAAACCACTTTGCAATAAGTGTCCTGTTCAAGATGCCTGTCCTTTGGCCAAGCAATTAATTTAGTGCTTTCCATACCTAATTATTGGCAATTCATAGACTTGCATCTATGCACCTTATCCATTATAAAGAGCCCACACATGCGCCAGTAGCTCAGCTGGATAGAGCGCCGGACTACGAATCCGTAGGTCGGGGGTTCGAATCCCTCCTGGCGTACCAAAGATATCACGGGGTTACAGAGTTTATTCTGTAACCCCTTTTCATTTCTTCTAACCTATTCCTAACCACCCATGACAGATACAAAGGCGATGAGGAACAAGAGGGCGCCGACACAGCCAGTATGAAGGTGGTTGTCGGAACAGATCCGTTGGCACGGTTCATATATCTGAACCGCAAGAACGGGGAAGGCCTCAAGAGAACATCCATAGCACTCCAGAAACTGTCGAGGGCCATGGTATATCCCCACTTTAGAGGGTATCAGGGCCAAGGTTATTCCCCACCCCTGGGACCACGGTAATTCCCCACCGGGACCAGGGTTATTCCCCAG
>DQXT01000023.1 GCA_011042225.1 Deltaproteobacteria bacterium
AAATATGGATATATAGAGGATTTTCCTATGGATATCTTAGTTAAAGGTTCAAATCCCCCCAACATGGCCTCTCCAAAGGGGGAAGAAGGCATTTATACCAAAAAAAAGCTGAAGAAAGAACGACGAAAAAATCGACTAGATCGTCGGAAAAGTGTAAGAGAAGGTATATTTGTCCATCTTTCCGTTAAGAAAGATAGACGCCGTCTAAGAAACAGAAGAAAGGCGGGTCTGTAGGATTGACAGACTCGCGGAAGATCTCAAATTACCATCCGAAGCTCACAACTAATTGACATTATGATTATGATATGTCAACTTTTTTTCTTATTCCGTGTAATGCCGCGGTTGTCATATAAAGATTCATGCGCAAAATCCCTGCATATCTCAATCCTTCAAGGCATGGATTATATAATTATTTAAAATCCTTTTCGCCAAACACCTCGGCTTGATATACCAGGATGTTGGTTGCCGGGTCCTTCCATGCAGTTGCCGGCATGCCGCCCTTGACACATAGATTTTCAAGAAACTGTTCCTTGTCCGGTAATTGCTCCCAGACTTGAGGAAGAAAGGTTGAGCTGTATATTCCACGAGACATAATTACTCCATGGACATGAGGTCGAAGCTGGCGCTTCAGATCCTCTCCATTCTTGTAATTCAGTCTCTCCGGCACGGAAAGCACACTCAACTCAATATCTATCTCGGACAGCTCATCTGCAGTCAGGCCGAGAAACCTCGGATCTTTGAAAGCTGCATTTTGAGCGTTTTTCTCCACGCATTCAACAAGAGGACATACGGGCTCTATGGTTCCTATGCATCCTCTGAGTCGCCCCGTTTTATGTAATGTGACAAAGCAACCCCTGTCTTCATTTAGAATGGGAGACGGCTCGGGTCTTTCCACCTTTACGCCGTCTAAAAGCCTTGCCTCAATTGCAGAGCGGGCAAGCCTCAGAAGGGCCTTTTTATCCTGATCAGATAGGGATGATTTCATAGTTTGTGACCTCTCTTTTCTGTCCACAAAGGCAATACTGGCGTATCCCACAACATTGTCCTTGCCTCCTGCAGTATCACCAGAATTTTTATAATCGATTAATTTTGCATCCCAGTTCTTGAATTCTGCAATATGCATTAAAGTCATAACGGCCTGTTTACCGCAGGCCTCGCACAGCGGCATACAAGAAAACTCTGCATTGGTCATGGCGCTGATGCAGATCCGGTCCAGGGAAACCGCCCTCTCATAAGAGTAGTAATGAGAAAGGTCCGTACTAGCCACTACCAGGGCACTATTATCAATATATGGGGCAAGCACTGAGGCAAGGGCCCTGGGATCTCCGCTGTTTACCAATATAGGCACAATTTCAAAGTCTTTCAGCATAACCTGCAGAAAAGGGAGCTGAACCTCAAGAGAATGCTCTGTCTTGTGAGCTTCAGGGGCAGACTCGAAAATAGGCAATTTGCAGAGCTTAAAAGCAAGTTGTGACAGACTGACGTCTCCAAGAGGAGTTTGATATGCTGACACTAAATCTATAGACGGCCCCTTTAAAGGAAATTGATGGCTAGGTCCGATTAATATTACTGTCCTGATAGATGGGGATATCTGCCTGTATCCGGCGGCCGCGACAATACCTGAATAAATATATCCGGCATGAGGAGAGACCAGTCCCCGGATAGTTTCCTTAACGTCAACACCAGAGGCATCTCTTAAAAGGGTCCTGACTGTCTTACGAAGATCTTCAGTACCATTGGGATAAAAGCGTCCAGCGACCGCCGCTGGACGCACTGTATGACTTGCTTCGTCAGAAGCGGCGTACGAACACTCGGTTGTCCAGGCACAAAACAATGCCACTACAAGTACCATAATTGAGGATCTGATCATTTTCGTCAATCCCATCGCCCACTGATTGCGGTTCCACAGAATTTGCATTTTCCGTGTTCCACATGGTTTTCCAGCAAGGTGTAACCCCTTCTTTGGATCACTGTACGCTTACAACCAGGACAAACCGTCTTGTCACATCCACCAGGCACATTACCGATATAGACGTGATTCAGCCCCTGCTTCAATGCCACATCTTTGGCCTGTTCCAAGACCTCTACAGGTGTAGGTGGCAGATGTACAAGCTTATACTGGGGAAAAAATCGTGAAAAATGAAGAGGATATTCAGGTCCGAGATTCTCTACAATCCAACCACACATCTTTTTTATCATTTCCATGTTATCTGTATACGTTGGAATCACCAGGTTGATTATCTCCATCCAAACGCCTCGCCTGTGCAGGGTCTTGAAGGTCTCAAGGACGGGCTCAAGGTGCCCGCCGCTCAGATCCTGATATATCTTGTCTGAAAAGCTTTTCAGGTTGACACTGGCTGCATCGATCACATCGCACAGCCTGTTCAGGGCAGGCTGGTTAATATATGCCGCGCTCACCCAGATGTTCTTTATTGCGGCATCTTTTGCCCTTGCCGAAATATCGACCATATATTCATAAAAGGTCGTGGCCTCGGAATATGTATATGCAATGCCCCTGCATTTGTATTGCAAGGCCCTCTGGATGACCTCATCAGGGGGCAGATTGTAATTTCGGGTCTTGTCAGGGCTGGTTTGAGATATCTCCCAGTTCTGGCAATTCAGACAGCAAAAATTGCATCCGGCTACTGCTAGGGAAAATGCATTGCTTCCCGGATAGAAATGCAAAAGCGGCTTTTTTTCAATCGGATCAACATGTACCACGCATGGATTACCATAGGAGATGGAAAAGAGTTTTCCCCCGATGTTGACTTTTGTGCGACACCTTCCGCGGCTGCCGGGCAAAATCACACATTCATGCGGGCATGTGTTGCACCGTACCGTTTTGTTGCCAAGCCGCTTATAGAAATATGCCTCTTTTACATGGGGGTCTGTTGAAGAAAAATGCCCTTCGGCCCTTGCGCACTCCCAAGGAAACAGCAAAGTACCACAGGTTGCACAAAAGGCCGTTTTCATAAAATCTCTGCGGCCTGTTTTCATTTCCTCTGCCATAAATTTAATCCGAGACTAAGCACTTTTATTATCAGTACTGAGGTCATAACGCCTATAATTCCTATTTTGGGGAGGAATAACAGTCCTGTCAATATCGTACCGCAGGCCGCACCCGCAAGGTCTGCCATATAAAGGCGTCCTGTAATCTCCGCCCAGGTGCCTGTGGCCATGCGGGAGACAGCGGAAAATTGGCATCCGGTTGCAAAGGCTACGAGAAAAATCAGAGCTGGAATCACAATATACTGCATGGCAAATAAAGAAATTTGGCCTTTTGCGCCGACTCCGTTAATAGTAGCCAGACAGGCCAGTGCGGACAATGCGATAAAGGCCGATTCAGTAGCAAGAACCTGCCAAAAGGTGTCTTTTTTTAATTTTCCGGATGCAAGAGCACCCAGAGCGGATCCTATCATGAAAAGGGTCACGAAGATACAGATTCTCAGATATACATAGCCGTATATAATCTGAAACAGTAGAAGAAGGGACAACTCAAATGCCATGCCGGCATATCCGGAAGTCATAATCGTGAAGCGGAGCATGTCTCTGCGGCATGCAAAGACCGCAAATGCCAGGATCGACACAAACATAACGTATTGAAGCGTCTTCGGGCTCCCGGATTTCTTCATCCACATATCCAGAAAGTGCCCGAATGCAGAGGGAGAAAGGTCCCTGTTCGGCGGGACCTTTTTTTCAGTAAGAAGACCATTGAGAATGTCCATGCGGAATGGATCCGTCATGCCGGGCAGTTCATAATCTACGAGGCGTTTTGTAACTATATGACGTCTGGCCAGCACCCTTGCGATATCGGTGTTCAAAGTTGAATCGGAAGCCAGGTAATAATGGGTAATTCCGGGAAAGACTAAAACATGCTTGAAGGTATGTTTCAGCGCGGTATAAACTGAACGATTTACAGCCAGGCCCCTTTCTTCAAGATAATTTTCAGCGCCCACAAGGGTAAAGGCAAGTATCCCGTTATCTTTGAGAACAGATTTTGCCTCACAAAAAAACTCCTTGGTGTAGAAGCGGTTGAGCTGGGCGTTTTCCGGGTCCGGAAGGTCTACAATAACGGCATGGTATTTTGTCGCTGCCTGCTTTACAAAGAGACGCCCATCACCAGCGTACACCTGAACGAAGGGATAATGAAGTCTCTTGTCAATCCGCTTATCCAGGTCAAGAATAGCAGGATCGAGTTCGACATAATCAACGCGTCCTGGTCTGTGTTTGGCAATCTCCTCAATGGTTCCAAAGACCCCTCCTGCGATCAAAAGGACATCCGCTCCTTGTTCAAGCTGACAGAGAGGAAGATGGACCAGTGATTCCATGTCAAGTTCACCGGTTGAATACAGGGGGATTGCGTCCTGCAGGACGTTGATTTGTTCGCCTGTCTTAGAGATCGTAAGCTGTGCAAAGGGTGTGTTCTTATGTACGATCAGTGTTTGACCGGGGAAACGCAAAGAGAGCGTGGACAAATCAAGAGGTCTGGCTGCCAATATACCGAACCCCACCAAAGCCAGAAGCGGAAGGCCTGCATATGAGGTCATCATGGCACCGGCAAGCAGATTCAATATTCCAAGGAGCACCAGGCTGTCCCAGTGGGATAGAATATAAACGAAGACGAAGCTGAACAGGAGCCCACCGGCAATATCTCCCAGATTGTCGGCAATATACACCCTGCTTGCAGTATCCCTGCTGCCTTTTAGCAGTGCCCCTGCCAGAGGCAACATACCGCCTGCGACAAGACAGAATGGAATAAGGATCAAGATGCTTGAGATAATGGCCGAAGTAAGCCCAAGCATTTCACCCCGCACCCAGAAAAGTGGTAGGGCGCGAACCGCAGATACCTGGAAAAAGGGCAAGACCCCAATCAGTATATGACCGGTAAAAAGAGCCCTTTCAGGACCTGCTTTTTGGGCCAGAAGGGCGCCAAGAACACTACCAAGACCCGTAAACAGAAGCCATACCCCAAGCACAAGGCCTATGACCAACTCATTGCCGCCAAAGGTGGACATGACCTCCCGGATCATTATAAGCTGAACTGATACGGAAGAAGTCCCCAGGGCAAGAAGGCAGACCCAGAATTTCTTCTTGCGGGCGAAACCTTTGTATCCTGTCATGTGCTGATTCAGGACGTGTTGATTTTGAACTTAATTACAGCTTTTTAGCCTCAGACCAAGCCTCATCCATTTCTTCAATAGTACATCTGGCAAGTTCATTTCCTCGTGACCTGATAATGTCCTCCATGATATGAAAACGTGATACAAACCTGCCTATGGTTTTTTGGAGAGCATCTTCCGGGTTGATTTCCAGCAGCCGAGCCATATTGGCCAAGGTGAACAAAAGATCTCCTATTTCATGCTCGATATTCTTTTTGGACTTGGTCTTAATGGCCTCTTTTAACTCCTGTTCTTCTTCTGCTATCTTTGCCCATACATCTTCTGCTTCGACCCAGTCAAAGTTTACCCTGGAACTCCTTTCACCAACTCTAAAGGCCCTTTGAAGCGCAGGCAGTGATTTAGGCAGATGTCCCAGGACACTGTGTTTTTCTCCCCTTTCTTCGGCCTCCAGGGCCTTGATCGCCTGCCAGTTGGCAGCAACCTCTTTTATGCTGTTCACCTTCACATCTCCGAATATGTGGGGATGGCGCCTGATCATCTTTTCAGCTATGCCGGCAAAGGCCTGATCTAGAAAAGAGAGGTCGGCCTCTGCATAGATATCCGCCAGCAAAAGCATCATGAAAAAGAGGTCTCCCAATTCCTCCGCTACCTGCCTCGGATCTTTCTCATCAATGGCCTCAGACAACTCATAGGCCTCCTCCAGGATATATTTCTTCATAGAAGAAGGGGTCTGCTCCCTGTCCCAGGGACATCCATCGGGTGCCCTGAGACGGGCCACGATCGATTTGAGTTCTGAAAATGCCTTTTCTGTATCTGAAAAATTTATCTCGTCCGTCATGAGATACTCCAAAAAAACAGAATTAGTTGCCGAGCAAGGCCATCAATTCTGCAGGATCCAGTCTCTTGCCCAGGAGACTGACCCCCCAGTGCAGATGTGGACCTGTGGCCCGTCCGGTGGACCCTGCAAGACCAATGACTTGGCCTTGTTTTATTGCCTGTCCCTCTGTTACTTTATAACTGTCAAGGTGCGCATAAAGTGTGTAAAGGCCTTTACCATGATCAAGGATGACCGTCTTTCCACTTAGATAACAGTCTCTGGTCATAGCAACCTTTCCATAATTGGAGGCAAGGACGGGAGTGCCTTCAGGAGCCCTTAAATCCACACCTGAGTGAGGGCTTCTGGGCTTATTATTGAATATCCGCCTGAATCCAAATTGACTGAGGATCTTAGATTTAACAGGCCAGACAAAAGGCCGCCGCCAGTAACGCTCATCTGAAATATTGTTACATATTTCTTTTACAACCTTTTGATCGTTTAATACCCGCTCCAGAATTTTCGGAGAAAATTCCACCATACGTTCAGGTACGGAAAGACGTTCTTCCGGGAAGGTCCGTGCCATTACATGAACTTTATGGGAGTAAAGACCAGGAGGGGCATCAATGCCTTGCCATGCGACAGTCAAAATGTGAACCCCTGGCTTACAGTCAAGACCTGCTCCCAGAAGCACAAAGTAATTTCGGCTGGATGGGTCAAGGTAATATGGTATTCTCTCGCCTAGAAATTTCACATCAAGGAGTTTTGTCTTGTCATTTGTCTTTATAGTGGCCAGTGCTATGCCTCCCAGAGGGATCTTATCAGGTTTTATACTGACCGAAACCGGATACGACCCGGCCTCCACTCCCATGCTGCAGATCCAGGTCGAAAAAAGACACGTAATAAAAAATATCAACGTGTAGGAGAAAAAACTTTGTTTTATCTGTATCATGGCAAGCAATCAATCGGTTTCAGAAAGGACTCTTCCCCGGCCTTTTTCAGTGGATAACACCTTACATACTATAGCACCCTTTTCTGGTCTTATCAGGAGACGTTCATCCCTTGCCACTTGATCGGCTCTCTTCACAAGCTCTCCTCCGGATATCCGATAAACCAGGCTATAGCCCCTGGAAAGAACTGCAAGAGGACTCACCGCATTCAATTTCCCGGACAAAGTGGCAAGGGATTGGCATTTCCTGTCAACAAAGACCGATCCGGCCCTGACCAGACGCCTCGACAGAGAGCGGGATTCGGCTTTGGCCAGGGCAAGGTGTCTTCCCGGTTCCTGTGTCATAAGCCTTTCACGCAGATTTTGGTATCCATACGACCAGTACCGAATTTTTTCTTGCATGACCTTTAATAGCCTGGCATTGAGGTCGTCCTGATGAAGTCTCTGTTCTACAAATTTCTTCCTGGGATCTTTAAGTCGATGACGAAGTATTTGAACCGCCTGCCGATTGATTTTTAATCTGTTATAACTTGAAAGGACAATTCTTCGGGTAAGGACTGTGACCTTGTCCATCAGATCTTCCCTGCAAGGGAAAATGAGTTGTGCCGCTGCAGTAGGTGTAGCGGCCCTATGATCTGCCACAAAGTCTGAAATCGTGAAATCGACCTCATGGCCTACTGCCGAGACAACAGGTACGGTACAATTAAAAATTTCTCTGGCGAGGGTCTCATCATTAAAGGCCCAGAGATCCTCAAGTGAGCCACCTCCTCGGGTAAGCAGTATAACGTCGCCTTTTTCAGCAATATCTCGAACAACTTTCAGAGAATCAATTATCTTTACAGAAGCCCCCTCCCCCTGAACACTTGCCGGACAAAGCAAAATGTTCGCTCCGGGGTAGCGTTTTTTGGCATTCCGAATGAAGTCGTGGATTGCTGCGCCAGTAGGAGATGTGATAACAAAAACCCTTTGTGGAAGCAGTGGAAGCGGCAGCTTATGCTCAGAAGAAAAAAGGCCCTCTTTCTCCAAACGTGTCATTAGCTGCTCAAAGGCCAGTTGCAAGGCACCCTCTCCCTTTGGTTCAACGATTTCCAGCACCAACTGGAGATCACCCCTGCCGCCATAGATATTAAGCCTTCCAAAACCGATTATGTATCGGCCATTCTCCAGACAAAAAGGTAGGCGGGCTGCCTGCGACTTAAACAACACGGCCTTGATCTGAGACCGATTATCCTTCAAAGTAAAGTAGCAATGTCCTGATGAAGGCTCGCGAAGATTTGATATCTCTCCTTCCACCCACAGCATATCAAAATCGAGATCCAATCTGTCCTGAATCTTGCCTAAAAGATCCGAGATCCGCCAGACATGTCTGGCGGAAGGAGAAATAACCCTGTTAATATCCGAGGAGATAATTCCTTCCAGTGCGGAAGGGGGAAACAAGTTTTTTATGGAATTTTCCGACATAGTAATAAGGAATATAGGTGGACTGGAATAAGTACGCAAGGCCTATTCTGCGCTGTACGACAGAGCACGGATAAGATTCATATTGCACTTGTTTCATATTTTTTACAGTATAATAATAATATGGGCTTGCCCAAAATCACTTCCTGTTCTAACTTTTAAAAAAGTTTTATAAGTATCTCATAATTTAAGGAGCAAAAAGCAATGAATCACAATTTCAAGGTCACGGACACGAGGCATGATGCCGGAAAAGGCACGTACCACAAAGATTCGAATGACTCCAGGTCCGCCGAGTCGGAAAGGCCTGATTCAGCGCCACTTCTTAATGTGAACTTTTTTACGTTTATATTCTCTCTTAATACGTCAGCCCTGGTACATCTAGGTGAAATCCCGGAGTCCGTCTCAGGTGAGATAAAAAAGGATCTGACCCTTGCTCAGCATACTATAGATACCTTGGCCATGCTCCGTGAAAAGACGATGGGAAATCTTGCTGAAGATGAAAAAGGGTTTTTAGAGCACATACTTTTCGATCTGCGCATGAGATATGTTAAGGCTATATACTGATCCCTGCAAATTATTAAGATATAAGCAATAACGCAAACATCAGATGAGTTCTTTGAGCCTTTTAGCGCCCGCCAAAATAAATCTGTTTCTGATTATCAATGGACATTGTTCTAATGGATATCACCTCATTTTTACAATGTTTCAAAAGATTTCCCTCTGGGACGAGATCGAGCTTTCTGTAAATCATGGGGGGAAAAAGGATATTTCTTTAGAATGTAAAGAAAGCAAGTTGATCTCAGACTCAGGTAACCTGGCATATCAGGCAGCTAAACTATTTATGGAAAAGGCCGGTCTGAATCTCCGAATTAAAATCATTTTAAAAAAGAGGATTCCCATAGGTGGAGGGCTGGGAGGAGGGAGTAGTGATGCGGCATCTGTGTTAAAAGGACTTAATGAGTTGACCGGTTTTACTCTTAATGAAGCATCTCTACATTCTTTAGGCTGCAGCCTCGGGGCGGATGTGCCGTTTTTTCTTCTTGAGGCGCCGGCTGCGCTGGGAAGGGGAATAGGCACCGAACTCGAGGTCGTTAATCTACCTCACGGATGGTATGTGCTGGTCTATCCGGATTTCAGCATAAGTACTCGATGGGCCTATGAAAATTACGTATTGACAGGGCAGGAACAGGGCACTATTTTTGACCCCGAAGAGGTCATTAAAGCCGCTATGTGGCAGAATGATCTAGAGCAGGTGATTTCAGCCAGATATCCCGAAATAGACCGGATCAAGGAAGAGCTTATGGCGCTTGGAGCTAAGGCGGCCTTGTTGTCAGGGAGCGGATCGACGGTCTTCGGGTCCTTTCTGTCTCAGGAAGCAGCCCGTAGGGCAGCCTCTAGTCTTGAGATCAACAATGGTCTTCAGACCTCATTGGTAGAGAGTTTATAGTTAAACAAGGGCTGTTGGGGTGTCGTCAAGTGGCAAGACACGGGTTTTTGGAGCCCGCATTCGGAGGTTCGAATCCTCCCACCCCAGCCATTTTGCAGTTAAATGTGAATAATTGTTAAGAATTATAATCTATAAATAGATGGAATGATTAAATCAGGCCACACTTGAACCTTGTTTTAGTTCATTTTGGACAACAACCCTAAATGGTCAAGCTATGTCAAAAAAAATAAATAATATGATAATCTTTACTGGAAATGCCAATCCCGTCTTGGCTCAGGAAATATGTGATTACCTGGACATGCCTCTTGGCAGGGCCTCCGTGCAAACCTTTAGCGATGGTGAAGTATACGTAGAGATAGGGGAGAATGTTAGAGGGGCGGATGTTTATGTTATCCAGCCCACATGTCCCCCTGTAAATGATAACATGATGGAACTTCTCATAATGGTGGACGCCTTGAGAAGGGCTTCCGCCAGGAGAATTACAGCAGTATTGCCGTATTATGGATATGCTAGGCAGGATCGGAAGGTGGCCCCGAGGGTCCCTATTTCCGCCAAGCTCGTGGCAGACATTATTACCACAGCAGGTGCCAGAAGGGTCCTTGCCATGGATCTGCATGCTACGCAGATTCAGGGTTTTTTCAGCATTCCGGTGGATCATCTCTTTGCTGCTCCGGTGGTGCTTGGCTATCTCAAGGAAAGATTTAGAGGAAAGACGGTGATGGTGTCTCCCGACGCAGGCGGCGTGGAGCGGACCAGGGCCCTTGCCAAGAGATTCGGCGCAGGTCTGGCTATTATAGATAAGCGCAGAAGTCAGCCTAATGAGTCAGAAGTCATGTATATTGTTGGAGACGTAAAGGGTAAAATCGCCGTGATATTAGATGATATGATAGATACTGCAGGAACACTGTGCAAGGCGGCTCAAGCACTTAAGGAACATGGTGCCGATGAAATCCATGCTTGTGTCACACATCCGGTACTATCAGGTCCTGCTATAAGTCGTATCAAGGAATCGGTGCTTAAGTCACTGGTGGTTACAAATACAATTCCTCTGAGTAAAGAGGCACAAAAGGTTGATAAAATTAAAGTATTGTCTGTATCCGCCCTTTTGGGAGAGGCTATAAGACGCATACATGACGAAGATTCAGTAAGTTCATTATTTATTTAAAAAGGAGTTTTTTTAATGAAAAATGTGGCAATAGATATCCAGACGCGCACGAAGGCAGGTAAGGGAGTAGCTCGCAAACTACGCCATGCGGGGCAGACCCCCGGGGTGTTATACGGGCCGAAAGCCGAGGCCATGTCTTTTTCTGTAAACAGTCATGAGTTCAGTAAGCTTCTGAATTCAGCAGGTGGAGAACCGTTACTTTTCACTTTAAATCTGAAAAACAACGGAGACAGCAGTAGTTATACCGCTCTCATCAAGGATCTGCAATTGCACCCGGTGGACGACAAAATACGCCATATAGACTTTTATGAAGTGTTGATGGACGAAGAGGTACAAATTGAGGTCCCAATTAGCGCGGTAGGTAAGTCCAAAGGGGTTGAAACAGAAATGGGTGTACTGGAGATTATACAGCGGACACTCAAAATATCTTGTCTGCCCATGGCCATTCCTCGGGACATTCAAATCAATGTTTCTGATCTTGGGCTGGGAGACACCATCCATGTCTCAGATGTCGTAGCCCCTGAGGGAATCCGTTTACTGGATGATCCGGATACCACCTTGATGACCGTTGTGGCTTCAAGAGCTGAAGAAGAAAAGGAAGGGGAAGAAGAGACCGAGTTCAAGATCGAGGAAGAGGGGGAAGCAGAATAAACTGCCAGAAAAGTGCTTGGATATCCAATTTTATTTCAGTGCTCTATATCCCGAATTATGCAATACTTAAAGGAAAAGGGATTTTTCAATAATTTATTATGCCCAGCCTGAGATTGTCTGCAGGCATGGAAGGTTAAGGTTTATTTTGTCCAGGGCGCTCTTGGTAGGCCTCGGGAACCCAGGCCCTCAGTATAAGTACACCCGCCATAATGTGGGCTTTACAGTTTTGGATCGTATGGCTCTTCGATATGGCCTTGATTTTGTCCCGCATAGAAAGTTTCCCCAATACGAGAGTGTATCAGGGTTCATAAGGGGCACTTCTGCTATATTGCTTAAGCCCTTTACCTACATGAACAGGAGCGGCGACGCGGTATCCCAGGTTCTTAACTTCTATAAAATCTCTTTGGAAAAGCTACTGGTGATACATGACGACCTGGATTTGCCCCTGGGAGGTCTTAAATTCGTACGCGGAGGTGGGACTGGAGGACACAAAGGAATTAAATCCATTATAGATTCTATTGGCAGCAAGGAATTCCTCCGCTTAAAGATAGGTATTGAAAGACCTCTCAGTTCTGTGCCGATAGACAAATACGTTTTATCACCTTTTCTTTTGGAAGAGTCTAAAGTATTAGACAATGTCATTGATATATGCATAGACAGTCTGGTATGTTTTATTGAAAAAGGTGCTGAAGCGGCCATGAACGAGTTTAACGGCAAGATGAAAACAAAGTATGTGAAGGACCTTTAGTAATTCCCAGGGGAGAAATAAATGGGCAAATTTTTAGGTTACACTGCATTGATACTCCTGGCAGTCCTTATAGTCGCTGGAAGCTTTCTTGGATATTTCCTTTTAGAAGGAACCCCGCCGGAACTCCAGATCGTCTCATTTCCAGAGACAATCGGAAGGGAGTATGAGCTGACGGTTAAAGTTAGAGACACCAGAAGTGGAATAAGTTCGATTTCTGCCTCACTGATTCAAGGTGACAGGGTCTTTGAACTTGATCCAGAAATTTATAAGGTAAAGGAATGGTGGAAAGGATCTGGGATAAAGGAGGAGACAGTTTCTTGGGTCATCAAACCGTTCAGATTAGGCATGACTGAAGGCCAGGCACTTCTCCGGGTTACCGCAAGGGATTCATCTTGGCGGAATACTCTAAAAGGGAATGTGCGGATTTGGG
Organism: Deltaproteobacteria bacterium; assembly: GCA_011042225.1. Classification (GTDB taxonomy): domain Bacteria; phylum Desulfobacterota; class Dissulfuribacteria; order Dissulfuribacterales; family UBA3076; genus UBA3076. The sequence continues at coordinate 12,783 of DQXT01000023.1, forward strand.
AGGCTGAAATCCCGATAGACATGACGGCGCCGCGGATTGCTGTAAAAAGTACTGTACATAATATAAGAACTGGAGGCTCCGGTCTTGTATCTTACAGAATAAGTGAGGAGCCCAGCAAAACTGGGGTCTTGATAGGCAAAAAATTTTTCCCGGCCTACCCCAAACCTGGCGGGGCAGAGGATATGTACGTGGCCATGGTGGCAATCCCTTTCAATGTCAGCAAGCCAAATAAGATGCTGATCGAGGCAGTTGATCGAGCTGGAAATATTGCCAAGGTCGGCTTTCCTCATAGGATCCTGCGTAAGTCTCCAAAAATAGATACGATAAATATAAGTGACCGCTTCCTCGAGCAAAAAATGCCTGACTTCATGGCCAGATACCCTGAATTCAAAGGCACTCCACTGGAAGTGTTTCTCAAAGTCAACACCGAATTAAGGCATCGTAACAATCAGGAAATTAAAAATTATTGCAAGGAAAGCACCGCTGAAATCCTTTGGCACGGGAGCTTTGTCTGCCTTCCCAATTCGGCCTTCAAGGCAGGTTTTGGAGAAGAGCGTCATTACCTATACAAGGGAAAGGAAATTGGCCGGTCGTATCATATGGGATCAGACCATGCCTCAATTTCTCACGCTTCCGTCCCTGCAGGAAATACCGGCATTGCTGTATTTGCGGACTACCTTGGAATTTATGGAAACACCATAATCCTAGATCACGGTCTCGGCCTTTTCAGTATGTACTCCCATCTCAGCGAAATCCAGATATCACGAGGTGATAAGGTTGAACGTGGAGATACCATAGGCACAACCGGCATGACCGGCCTAGCCGGCGGGGATCATTTACACTTCGGGATGATGGTACATGGGGTATTTGTTAATCCTATCGAATGGTGGGACGATAAATGGATTCAAGACCATATATTGACCAATTTGTCTGTTCAGTGAAATTTATCTGTCAAAGGCTAATGTAAATGTAAGTAAAAACCTGGGGGTTTATTCAAAATGGAAATATCTTTGATATTAGTGCCTGTAGATTTTTCAGATTGTGCTGCAAACGCATTCAGTTATGGAAAGAAGATAGCTTCTTCATGGAAGGCGGAATTATTACTCATTCATGTCGTAAATTCAACTAAGGCCTCTCTAGTTGCTGATTATACCAAGGAACCGATTGAAGATGTAAAAAAACGGTTTACAAATCAAGCAAAACAGACCTTTCGCCATTTTTTAGATGACTTGGGCCGCGATGGTCTGGTAAAAGATACCATCGTATCCTATGGCTCCCCGTTTCAAGAAATTGCCATCAAGGCAAGAGAGCTTCAGACCGACCTGATTTTAATGGGCGGTTATGGGAGTAGAGGAAAGGGGCAAATCGACGAAATCTTTTTTGGTGGCACTGTGGATAAAGTGGTTCGCCTTCTGCCCTGCCCTGTTCTATGCGTGCCCATGGGATGGCCAATTGAAAATATTTAGGGCAGTACATCAGATGAAAATTCCCAATATTTCATAATTCCTGAGACCTGCCGGTGTGCGGACCTTAACTTCATCCCCTTCATATCTGCCTATAAGCGCTTGTCCAAGAGGGGACTTGACTGAAATATTTCCTTTTTGTACGTCGGATTCATCCGGACCTACCAGCTTATAAACAACCCTGTCTCCGCTATCTATATTTTCCAGTCTAACCTTGACTCCGAACACAACCCTGTCACAGTCCTGCTTTTCACTTTCAATCACCTCTGCTATGGAAAGTTTGCTGTGAAGATACTGTATCCGGGCTTCAAGCTGACCCTGTCGTTCCTTTGCAGCATGATACTCAGCATTTTCAGATAAATCGCCATGTGCTCTGGCCACTTCAATAGCCTCGATTGCCTTAAATCTTTCTACCTTTTCCAAGGTCTCAAGTTCTTTCTTTAGTCTTTCAAAACCCTCTTTTGTGAATGGGATTCGCTCCATATTCATTACTCCCACATAATATTTTCATCAGTCTACTAACTTGTATAACAAAAAGCCATGCGAAATCGAGCTCATAAGGCTTTACAGATCAGATCATTCTGAGATTAATAAATACCAGAAAAAAGCGTTGATGCAAACTGCCCCGTTCGAACACCGAAATAGTACTTTCACTTATATAGGTATCCTCTATTAGCTATTTTGGGATAAGGTCTTCCACCGTATGTATGGCAAAATTTTTACTTTAAACACTTTACATTCGAGGCCTTCGGACCTAAATTCTTTTTAATGTTTGCAACTCATCAGAAAACAGTTTATATTTTGTGCTTGCCTTGTGATCATGATATGTCAATAAAAAGGTTTTTTGTCAAAGTCCGTATCGGCTGTGTCTTTGAGTAGATTCATATATAATAAAAATAATTAACAGGGTTTTTATCTGGATTAAACCATGGGCGGAAAAGTAGCTCTTAAAAAAAAGGACCTGTCAACCAATGGTTATGTTGATCGTCTGATTGAAGCAGGCCAAGAGGGTACTATTACCTATCAGGTACTGAATGAACTGATACCTGACGAGGAAAAGGACCTCGAAAAGCTTGAAGAGATATTCGATTTACTGTGCCTTAATAATATTGAAGTCATTGATGGCCCCAAATTCGCGGCTATTTCCAGAAAGAAGGTGCTTAAAGAACTCGCAGGGAAAAAATGTTTACTCGAAAAAGAATCAGATGATGACGATACTGAGACTCCCGAAGTAGTTCTTGATGCTGGAGGTCATACTGACTCAGAAGAAATTACTACCACATATCTGCGGGAAATGGGAAAATACGAGCTTCTTACACCAGAGAAGGAGCAAGATCTCAGTCGCACCATCAGGGATGGTTTTAACGGAATTATTAAGGCTATAATGGAACACCCTTCGGACCTGCCTGCAATGGAGGCCTTGAGAGAGCAAATTCGCACATGGAGGCGTCGCGACCCCACACTTAAGCCCAAAAAGCAGCAACTGAATTATTTAGTGAGTGCCGTTGCCAGCATTCTGGAAATATACGCCGAAGATGACGGCCTTGAACCCCTCGAAATTATCGTCAAAAGGCATCGGGCAAGTATAGAAGTTGCTAAAGATGAAATGATCAACGCCAATCTCCGCTTGGTGGTCAGTATCGCCAAACGATATATGCATCAGGGCCTATCACTCTCTGATCTGATTCAGGAGGGCAATCTCGGCCTAATGCGGGCAGTATTCCGTTTTGATTACACAAAGGGTAACAAATTTTCTACATATGCCAGCTGGTGGATACGCCAAGCTATTACCAGGGCTATACTGGACAAGACCCGTACAATACGTCTTCCAGTTCATTTTTTAGAACTCCGCAGTCAATTTTTCAAGGCCTTTTATGCCCTCCTTAAAGAATTGGGCCGGGAACCTATACCTGCAGAAATCTCTCAGCGAACCGGACTCCCTCTGGAAAAAATATTGTCTATTCTGGAGGCCTCAAAGGAACCGGTCTCTCTGGAGACCCCTGTTGGAAATGAAGATAGTACCTTGGGGGACTTTATTGAAAACATGGATATTATCTCTCCTTATGAAACAGTGAGGGAGAGAGAGCTTACGGAACGTATTAAAGGCATCCTTGCCACTCTCAGTCCAAGGGAGGAAAAAATAATTCGTCTCCGTTTCGGGATAGGTGAAGACAGCGAATATACACTGGAAGAGATAGGAAAACGCTTCAACGTATCACGCGAGCGCATTCGTCAGATAGAAAAGAAGGCCCTTAATAGATTGAGACACTCAAGCCGTCGGGAGCGTCTGAAGTTTTTTCTTGGTTAAGATCTACACTGATTTATTTTTGTCCACCGAGTTGATTATCAGACCGGTCAAGATCTTTGGGGTAAAGTAGGTTGATTTTTGAGGCATGATAAGCCCTGTATCAGCCACGTCCAGGACCTGATTAACTGATGTAGGCCTCAGGAGAAAAAGTAAATCGTTTTCACCCAAGGTGTTAATATCACTTGGTGCATCTATTGTAAATTTTATGGTCTCTCCAGCCTCCAGGGCCTGAGGATTAATTTTAAACACCCCTTTAAAAACAGACTCTTCCAGCAGCATTACATCGAGTTCCGACAATGCAGGGTGCAAGTGAGACAACAGCCTGTTTCGATCTGCTGCCTTCTGCCACCAGACCTGTGCCGTTTTTCTTTTTCCAAAAATTACTCCAATACCCCGCCTCTGCGGTTCTCCATCGAGGCGTTGGATCAAACTGGTGTATACCTGTCCCGGTTCCGTATGTTCCGGGTAAGGGATTGTTTCGATATCGAACATATGAGAAGCCGTGGCCGTTATTCGTTCCGGATCTGTTGCCTCCTTAAGAGTGAGAACCCTGTGAACAGGGAGGACTACAAGTCCGGCATCTTCTGCATCTACAAAATAAACCATCAGGTAGTTATAAAGCTTTAAAGGATCTTTCCCATAAACATCTTGCATCCCGTTCCGATATTTAATGGCAGTAGCGTAACGGTGGTGTCCGTCAGCTATATATAAAACAGTTTCCAGCAGACATTCATGAAGAGACTTCAGCCTGCCCGCATCAACTATCTCCCACAATTTATGGGTATTTCCATCCTCGTCTTTTACCGTATAAAGTTCTTTTCTGTCAGACTCGGCTAAGATGTTGGCAACATCGGGGTTGTGGCGATATAGCATGAAAACTTGACTGAACTGGGCCTCCGTAGCCTGTAATAGACGAAAACGATCTTCCGTAACCCTATCGAAGGT
>DQXT01000022.1 GCA_011042225.1 Deltaproteobacteria bacterium
AAGGAATCAACAGTTTGGTTCAGGCGGCCAAAGCCGGAGCCGGAGGGTATCGTTCAACTAAAAAGATGAAGGTGATGATTTACCTCATTGCCGGTAAATCGAATTTCGATCTGCCGAGGGTAATGCCCCGTGCTACCCATACTAAATAGCGAAGAGGCTTAAAAATCCGGTTTTTCATAGAATAACAGCCCATACCTAGGTATTTGGGTTTTTGCATCAATTGTGGAAAATGGAAAAATAGAGATATTTTTATAAAAGGGGGCTTATTTTCTTCCAGGCACCGATAAGACGCTTCGGAGAGACCGGCATCGCAGTGCCCAGTTCCGGGGCAAACAGAGATACCCTGTATTCATCAACTAGCTTCTTGAAGTACCTGATCTGCTCTTCAGGCCCCGTCCCTTTCTTTGCCTCAAGAAAGGCATCGGCCTCCTGTAGATACGGCAAAAAAGGCTCCAGCCCGGATGCCTTTTTCATGTCCTTCATGGGATCGACATATGCCCTTTGGGCCCTGACAGCCAGGGCATTCAGGTATCTCGGCAGGTCTGAAAGCCGTCCCTGACTTGTATTTTCAGGGAAATCCGGCGGCGTGAGCCTGGTCAGCTCAGCTTCGAGGTCCGCAGAGACCCTGGAGTAGCTAACGGTCTTTGCGATATGATCCCCAAGACGCATTATTTCACTCTGCGCCGTATCATGGGCCTCAAGCACCTCTTTAAGTAATTGTATTAAGGGGATCGCCTGCTGAAAGACCTTCCCCTCCAACTCCATGGCCTTTTTAATAAGATCGGATCTGCTCGGGATTTGCTTCCAGCTCCCTAAGAGCTCTTTATATAAAAAGGCATATATTGATTGACGCAGTTTCTGCCCGCCTCCAAAGGCAAGACTGGATTTGGCAGGCAGACCGCGGGGGACACAGTTTCTTTTGAGATATCCAAGTTCTTTGCTCAGGTAATCAGCAAGGATTCGTCTTGCCCCGTGCCGGGTTTTTGAAAGGGCCTCATTCTGATTGAGAAAAAGTCTTATACAAACACTGTCATTTTCCACAACAATTCCCGGAAAGGCCTTTATGGTGTTCTGTTTATCTCCTGAAGAACCCACGATTGAGACCGGGAGGTCCGGAAAATTTTTCAGGTTGATCCCGGATGCCTCCCATCTGATCTTGATCTTTAACCACCCCGGATCACTCTGATCAAAAGCGGCAGGGGACTTTCCCATTCTATCCTTTAAGCGGTTGAGATCATGTCCTGAATCAAGGACCTTTCCATTCCGGTCTATTATCTCAAATCTCATCAAGAGGTGAGGGGGGATATCGTCAAGCGCCAACCACATTTTGCTCTGTATAGTTATTCCATATTGCCTGAAGATTTCTTTCTGCAGCGAATGAAGCAGGCCCTTTTCGGTCTTTTGGAGCCTTTTCGCTATATTTTCCGCGACCGCGGGTATTGGTACCAGCTGCTTGCGAATCTGCTTGGGCAACGTTTTCAATAGATAGACGATCTTTTCCTGAAGAAGGCCGGGGACCAACCATTCAAAAGGCTCAGGAGATAAAGAGGCGACTAAGCCTGAAGGGATCCTTACAGTGACGCCATCCGCCCGGTCTCCCGGACAAAAACGGTAACTTAGAGAGAGCCTGTGCCCTGAGACCTCTATATATCCGGGAAATTGGCCGATCACATCAATATCCGGAATGGATCTGAGCAAATCTTCCCTTTTAAGGAACAGGGCCGGAATATCATTGGAGGCAATACGTAAACCCCTGGCCAAAGAACGCTCATTACATATCAATTCCACCCCATGATCCTTCTTTTTCTTACAGGATTTGAGTCTGAACACCACCTTTTCTAATTCCCTCAACCCCTGGTCATAGAAGTAATAGAGAATTTCTTCATCCACCATGATGTCACGTCGCCTGGTCCTGTCCTCCAGGTCCCTGATCTCTGATATGAGTCCCATGTTGTGTACAATAAAGGGGTACTTACCTTTGAGTTCGCCGGGAATGAGGGCCTGACGTATAAAGATGTCTCTGGATTCAACAGGGTCGATTTTCCCGTATCCGACCTTTCGCCTTTCCACTATCGGGAGGCCAAAGAGCGTAACCTTTTCCCATGCCGATACCTCACCACGCCGTTTTTCCCAGTGCGGATCGGAATAGCTGTATACGCAGAGATCACCTGCCAGTCTTTCTATCCATTCGGGTTCAATAGCAGCTGCCATTCTGGCAAAAGGCCTGGATGTCCGTACAAGCTCTGTTGCCACTATCCATTTAGGGGCTTTTTTATAGAGTGAGGAACCGGGAAAGAGGAAGACTTCTCTGCCCCGGGCTGCAAGGTAACGAAATCCTTCCTGCTTAAGGGCGATCTGTCCCAGAAAGCCCGAGAGAACAGAACAATGAACAGACATATAGGTTTGCTGATTTTGGGCCTTGGTGAATGCGGGAGAATCCGCTGATAAGGCCTGATGAAAATCTTCCGCTCCTTGGAGTATATCCATTATCTGATCGTGTATATCCTTCCATTCCTGCATCCTGTTGTAAGACAAGAAGTTCTCTTTGCAGAATTTCCGTATCTGATTCCTGCTGCGTGCGGACTTCAGCTCTCTGTGATAGGCGTTCCATATCTTGATAAAGGTCACCAGATCAGAAGAATTGTCTTTAAAAGAGCTATGGGCCTGGTCTGCCTTGCTTTCCTTATCCGCCGGTCGTTCTCTGGGATCCTGGATGCTCATGGCCGACGCAATTATGACCACCTCTTTCAGTGCCTTCTCATGTCCGGCTTGAATAATCATCCTGGAGATTCGAGGATCAAGAGGCAGTCGCGCCATAATTCGCCCTGTCCTTGTCAGCCTGCCCGATGTATCCAGTGCCCTCAATTCTCTCAAGGTGGTAAATCCTTCTTTTATTGCTCGCGCAGACGGGGCGTCCACAAAAGGGAATTCATCAACCGGTCCAAGTTTCATGGCATAAAGACGCAGTATCACCTCCGCCAGATTTGATCTCCGGATTTCAGGCAAAGTGTATCGAGGCCGATCCCTGTAGTCCTGCTCACTATAAAGCCGGACACACACACCGGCCCGGACCCTCCCGGCCCGTCCAGCCCTCTGGTCAGCGCTTGCCCTTGATATGGGGACGATTGGAAGTGCCTTTGTGCGTGAGCTGATATTGTAGCGGGCAATTCGAGCCAGACCTGAATCCACTACATACATAATGTCAGGGACCGTAATCGAAGTCTCGGCCACGTTTGTGGCCACCACTATCTTCTGAACAGGGGCCGATCTGAATATGCGCTTCTGGTCCAGGACGGCCAGTCTGCTATACATGGGAAGTACCAGCGCCTCATCCCGACACCCGGCCTTCAGGATCTTTACCGTTTCCAGTATATCTCTCTCTGTGGGAAGAAATATCAGTATGTCACCCAAGGGATCTCTTTTCCTGATTTCCTTCACGGCCAAGACGACCTGTTCAACAGCGGTCAAATCGGTCTGAGCGTCTTTCTCAGCAGGACGATACTTTATCTTCACCGGATAACCGCGACCCTCAATTTCTATTACCGGGACATTGCCGAAGGCCTGGCGGAAATGTGCAGTATCCATTGTGGCGGATGTGATAATGACCTTGAGATCAGGCCTGATCGGCAGAAGTCTCCTAATTATCCCCAGAAGAAAATCTATATTAAGGCTTCTCTCATGGGCCTCATCCACAATTATGGTATCGTATGCCTTGAGATTCGGATCATGCTGTACTTCGGCCAGAAGCATGCCGTCCGTGACAAATTTGACCCTGGTTTCAGGTCCCGTGGTATCTCCGAAGCGTATCTTATAACCCACGAGTCTGGATTTCGGCTGTCCCAGTTCTTCGGCAACTCTTGCTGCCACTGTAACGGCCGCTACCCGCCTTGGTTGTGTGCAGGCAATCTTTCTACGCTTACCCCTTCCCGCCGCAAGGCATATCTTGGGCAATTGCGTGGTCTTTCCGGAACCGGTTTCCCCACTGACAATTATGACTTGGTTTCGCTCTAAAGCGGAAATCAGGTCATCCCACATACTGCAAATAGGAAGTCCGGGGAAACAATTGGGGGTCGGGAATTGAAAATCAGGAATTCTGTTCCTCATTTCTCCTTCTTCATTCCTGATTGTTAGCTGTCTGTCTTAAGGTAAGGGTTGGTCTTTTTCTCTCGTTCAATAGTGGATGTGGGACTATCTCCATAATCATGTCCGGGAAGCACTATAGTGTTGTCGGGAAGGGGAAAAATGTAGGACATGAGTGAGTTAATCAAGGTCTCAAAGGAACCGCCTGGCAAATCAGTCCGGCCGGCGGCACCTACGAACAGGGTATCTCCGGTAAATACATGGCCGTGTCCATAAAGACACACCGAGCCGGGCGAATGTCCCGGGGTGTGTATTACCTCAAACCTGAGATTGCCTACCTTGATCACGTCTCCGTGAGAAATATATTCGTCCGCCGGGGGGGCGGGTTCAAAACCCCATGCCCTGAATATTTCAATTGTGTCGGGGTCTCTGAACATGATGTCGTCGGCCTCATGCATCAACACCGGTGCCCCTGTAAGGGCCTTCATTTTCTGGTTTCCGCAGGTATGGTCCGGGTGACCGTGTGTATTGACTATATAACTCAGGGTAAGACCGGAATCGGTTATTGCCTTTGCCAGCCTTTCTTCACTGCCTGCAGGATCGATGATCACGGCCCGGCCCGTATCACCACACCCTATTATATAGGACCGGACATCCAGAGGACCAACTGTATAAACCTTTAATATCATCCGGCCTGGGTATCCTCCCGCTTCCTCTTGAGTGCGAAGCTGCCTGCTGAAAGGCCGGCGACACAACCTTCTCCCACGGCCTTTGCCATTTGATAGGGCGGACCGCAGATATCGCCTGCGGCGTAGACACCGGGTATGTTGGTGGCCTGTTTTTCGTCGGTAAGTATATGGATAAATTTTTCCGGATCCAGAAGCACACCCAAAAAGGCCGCAAGCTGCATGGCCCCTTTGGCCCCTTTTTCGATAAAGAGTCCGTCCAGCATAAGTTCAGTGCCGTCGCTGAACAAAATGCCATCCAGCTTGTCGGTACCCTTTATTTCCTTGATCTTGGAACTGGTGGCCAGGATCTTCACGTCTTCTTTTAGCAACTCTGCCTGGAGCGCAGCGTTTACATGCAGATCCCTGGTTATAAGAGTTACCTCCCTGGCTATCTTACTTAAGGTGACCGCACCATGGGCTGCAGCACTCCCGTCTCCCACTACCGCCACCACGGCATCTCTGTAAAAATTTGCATCACAATCCACGCAGTAGCTGATACCTCTGCCGACCAGCTCCTTTTCCCCTTTAAGCCCGATGCCTTTACGCGTCACTCCGGTTGCAATTATCAGGGCATAGGCAGAGTATATCTTTCCGCTCTCCGTGGTAACCTGGTATGCATTACCGTTAATGGAAGAAGTAGTCACAACGTCTTCATGCAGAAATTTTGCCCCGAAATTTTTGGCCTGCTGAATACCCGTTAACAGAAGTTCTTTGCCTGTGCTTACACCTGGGAGACAGCAGTAATTTTCAATATGAGCCTTGTAAAGGCTGCTGGATTCAGGCCGGCCCAATAAAAGCACTTCGGCCCTTTTCCTTGCTGCATGAATTGCGGCCTGCAGACCGGCGGGGCCGGTTCCAAGAATAATTACGTCATAAGAAGGGATAATTTTCTCGTTTTTTTTATCCATGTCCTTTCCGTTAAATAATAAAAATTTCCCCTTATAAAGTCTTAAATTTCGCGGTCAAACCTCCTTAACTGATTAAAGGAGTGTAGGCCTGCGCTTGCGCCCGCGAGTTGTTATAAGCCCTATAATCCAGCCGGCCAGCAAAAGTCCGCCACCGGCAAGAAACCACTTTATTCTGCTGTTATTTCTGAGATGTTCATTTTCCTGCTCGGCTATATTGTATTTATGTTTTAATTCCCTGAGTTCCCCGGCTGTCTCTGAAAGGGCATTTTTGAAATTTAATACATTTGCAGCATCCTCTTTAAGGCTGTCATAGCTCTTTCTAAATTTATCTCTGTCCAGAATACAGGCCTTTAAGTCCTGTTCATGCTGATTCCGCGCCTCTGAGACATCATTCAACTGTTTCCTGAGATCGGTTATCTGTTTTTTTAGCCGATCTCTCTCAGACTGCAATGAGGCAACCACGTCCTTCAAGGGCGGGGAGGCGCTTAAATACCTTTTGGGCATCCAGCCTTCTTTATTATCTGATGTGCGTATCATCGACCAGTCCCCATCCTCTTTCAGCAACTGCACTCGACTGCCGTTCACGATAACGGCTACTACCCTGTACTCAGTACCCTTACCGCTTCTCAAGGCGATCTCGGCCGTGGGTATCACGTACAGATATTCAGCCTGGACTGTTGAAGGGATACACAAAAAAATAAAGGAGCTTACTATCACTAAATATAACCCCATAAAGTAACCCGGCAGGGTCTTTAAATTCATTTTCATGAGACTGATAGCCATTAGCCTTGTACTCCTGAAATATTAAAATCCATATTACGACCGTATCCGTAAACTTTGACCAAATGTTATATACCATACATGCATATGACTGCAAAATTCAAGATATTATGTAGGGACAGGGTGCAAGGAAATGGAAAAATGTAGAAAAAATACTTTTCTCAAATTAGAACTGCGTGTATGTTTTTATGCTGATAAATATTATCTTGTTTGATTTATCTGGTATTTATCTTGCGGCCGGCATGAATACAGAGTTATAAAAGACCGCAGGTGTTATGAATCCAAATCGGCAGGATACGGTCTTTTAATCATAATTTGTCCTGTTGAATTTTATCATTAAGTTTTATTTTAATAAATTAAACATTCAAAAAAGGAGTTGAGTATGAACATTTTGACTTTCGGACCTAATGGAAGTGGTAAGGGAACCCAAGGCGCAATTATTCAGAAAAAATATAATATCGCCCATATCGAGTCAGGTGCGATTTTCCGAAAAAATATCGGTGAAGGCACAGAACTTGGTTTAAAGGCCAAGGAATATATCGACCGGGGTGACCTTGTCCCGGACGATATTACGATACCGATGATACTCAACCGGCTCAAGGAGGACGATTGTAAAAATGGCTGGCTCCTGGACGGCTTTCCCAGAAACAAGGTACAGGCGGAGACCCTGGCAAAGGCATTGAAAGAGGAAGGGATGGACCTGGATTATGTCGTGGAAATAGTCCTGGACCGGGATATAGCCAAACTGCGAATCATGGGGCGCCGACTCTGTGTTAATGACAATAACCATCCAAACCATATTGCATTTGATGCCATTAAACCCGTGGAAAAAGACGGCAAACTTGTATGCCGGATATGCGGTGGTGATCTCAAAACAAGGCCGGATGATCAGGACGAGGCAGCCATAAACAAACGCCATGACATTTACTATGACGATAAGACCGGAACAATGGCGGCTGTCAACTTTTTCAAGAACCTGGAAGGTCCCAAGGTTATTTCCGTAGATGGATCCGGTTCTATCAGTGAAGTATCTGAAAAAATTATGAAAGAGCTTCCTTAGAATCAATCAGGATCATAATTGACTAATAAGAGCGGGGGTGTTTTCACCCCCGCTCTTATTTTGTGTGCATGCGGCCTGCCGGAAAGTGCTTGTCACAGCTTCAGGCACTTCAAACCCGGTTAAAAAGCAACTATCTCCCCGCTTCCCACCAGGTCAGCAGTCCGAGTTCAAACTTGTGGCTGAGTTCTTTCTGGAAAGGATAACATCTAATGGTAAATCCTATCCGTCCACTTGAAAGGCATAGCAGTGTTCCTTCAAAGACGGATCCCCCTTCTCCTTTTTGCTGTCCTTTTATAGGCAGCATTGGTAGTGGATGGCCTTCAGGGATCTCTCCTTTGTCGTCCAGCCGACCGATATAGGCCTCAACCCTCACTTCTTCGGGATCCAGCCCGCCAAGATCCAGCACGATTTTGATCGGCAGACGATCTCCGACCTTTGGCGACCCATTGATCGGGACCTGTAAGTCCAGTATTTTGACTTTGTGCCACACTTCCGATATCTCCCGTTTCCAGCGGGACAATTCCCTGGCCTCCTTCCAGTTATCCTTTGCGAATAAATGCCACTTAGAGATATTGGACAGATAAAACTGGCTGGCATATTCTTCCACCATGCGGTTGGTATTAAAGTAAGGGCACACTGTCTGTATGGAATTTTTTATCATCTCAACCCATCCATGAGGGACGCCATGGGCAGACCTGTCAAAAAACAATGGTACTACCGTATTTTCAAGTAATTCGTAAAGAAGCCGGCTTTCCACTTCATCCTGATATTCGCTATCTTCATATTCCTCACCCGCACCTATGGCCCAGCCGTTGTTGCCCTTGTAACCTTCACACCACCAGCCATCAAGTATGCTCAGATTGATTCCTCCATTGGCCGGGACCTTCATGCCGCTGGTCCCGCTTGCCTCCATGGGACGCCGGGGGGTGTTAAGCCAGACATCCACTCCCTGGACCAGGTACCTGGCTACTTCTATGTCGTAATTTTCAATAAAGACGATGTGCTTTCGAAACTCCGGGTTGTTGGCCTTTTGTACTACTTTGTGGATGAGTTCCTTGCCATACTTATCACGTGGATGGGCCTTGCCACTGAAGATAATCTGTACAGGACGCTCTTCGTTAGATAATATCTGGCTGAGCCTGGCCAAATCACGAAAGAGCAGGGTGGAACGCTTGTATGTCGCAAAACGTCTGGCAAAACCTATGGTAAGTGCCTCAGGATCCAAGACCTCGTCAGCCTGCTTCATCTGATAAGTTGGGGCGCCTTTAGTTCTAAGCTGCTTTCTGAGTCTCTCTCTGGCAAAAGATATAAGCCTTTCTCTCAGCCTCTCTTTGCTTCTCCACAGCTCAAAGTCAGGGATTTGTTCGATCCTTTTCCAGATGGCGTAATTTGTCGGCTCATCGATCCATCTGGATCCTAAATAGCGCTCGTACAGCAGGGACATCTCACTTGACAGCCAGCCGAGCGTATGTATTCCGTTGGTAATATGGGTTATCGGGATTTCATGACGGGGGATCTGCGGCCATATGCCGCCCCACATCTTTCGTGTAACCTCACCGTGAAGTTTGCTGACCCCGTTGGTCTGAGACGCCATATTGATGGCCAGTACCGCCATGCAGAATTCTTCAACCTGATCAGCAGGGTTGATTCTGCCAAGACCCAGGAATGCATCAATTCCGATCCCCATTTCATCTGCCAATCCCGTGAAGTATCGACGGATCATTTCAGGCGGGAAGCGGTCTATTCCTGCAGGGACGGGGGTATGAGTAGTGAATATGCTTGTTGCACGCACCGCCTCCAAAGCCACGTCGTAAGGCAGACCATCCTTGTGCATTATCTGTTTGATACGCTCCAGTGCCATAAAGGCGGAATGACCTTCATTCATGTGGCAAACCGAAGGCCACGTGTCAAGGGCCGTTATTAACTTTATTCCTCCCATGCCCAGCACTATCTCCTGCTGGAGCCTGGTTTCCAGGCTTCCACCATAGAGATACGACGTTATCTGTCTGTCTAAACGAGAATTTAATGGTACATCAGTATCCAGCATATATATTATGACCCGGCCCACATTAAGGGACCAGGCCCGTATATGAATCACTCTGCCTTCAAGTTCCACCTGTACCGTCAAGGGGTCTCCGTTTTTATCCCTGACCAGGCTTACCGGCATATTATAAAAGTCATTTGAGGGATAGGTCTCGAGCTGCCATCCATCGGGATTGAGATATTGTTGAAAATACCCGTGTTTATAAAGAAGGCCGATTCCTATCAAAGGAAGACCCAGGTCACTGGCTGACTTCATATGATCGCCAGCAAGGATCCCCAGGCCCCCGGAATATAGGGGAAGACTTTCGTGCAGGCCGAATTCAGCGGAAAAATAGGCTATTATCCCGTCATCTCCATTTTTACTGATCTTTTTATACCACGTCTGGGCACCAATATAACGTTCCAGCTCTCTTTGAACCTTTTCCATCCTGGCAAGAAAGATGTCATCCCTCTCAAGCTGTTCCAGCCGGGGTTGCTCAATCGTGCCTAATAAGGAAACCGGGTTATGCCTGCATCTCTCCCAGACATCCCGGTCCATGTCCTGAAAGAGATGTATAGCCTCAGGTGTCCATGTCCACCAAAGGTTTCGAGCAATAGTCATCAGAGGCTTCAAGCGCTCGGGCAGACTGGGAACAATTGTGATGGTTTGAATTGTGGGCATTGTTAAGGGTATCCTTGTGATATTATAAAGGCTGGAACTAATTATTATTTGCGAATAACAGGCCTTCCATCTTTTATGTCAACTGTAACTTTGCCTCCTTTTGAAAGTCCCTTAAAAAGGATGGCGTCAGACAAAGGGTCTTTTATTTCCCGCTGCAAAACACGAGCCAGGGGACGCGCTCCGAATTTAGAGTCAAATCCATTTTGGGCAAACCAGGACCTGGCAGCAGGTGTGACATTCAATTTAATATTGCGTCCAGATAACTGTTCCTGTATCTCCTGCAGAAGTTTATCCACTATCTGCTTCATTACTGAAATAGTCAAATGGCTGAAAGGTATAACAGCCTCCAGCCGGTTACGGAATTCCGGGCTGAAGAGTTGTTTTATTACATTTTCCCCTTTGAAGTTGCTGTCGTCCTCCTTTGCACCAAAACCAATTATGCGGCTTTCCATCTCTCTTGTACCTGCATTCGAGGTCATAATCAATATTACGTGACGAAAGTCTGCGCTCTTACCTGTATTATCGGTAAGGGTAGCGTAATCCATGACCTGAAGCAAGATACTGAAAAGGTCGGCATGGGCCTTCTCTATTTCATCCAAAAGAAGAACACAGTATGGGTGCTTACGGATTGCCTCTGTGAGGAGACCTCCCTGATCAAATCCAACGTAACCTGGAGGCGCACCAATGAGCCTGGCTACAGCATGCTTTTCCATATATTCGCTCATGTCGAATCGCAGGAACTGTATACCAAGTACCGCGGCGGTCTGCCGGGCAAGCTCTGTCTTCCCGACTCCGGTGGGTCCTATAAAGAGAAAAGAGCCAATGGGACGTTCTGGATGAGATAGACCGGCACGGGAGCGCTTGATGGCCTTTGACAAGATTTCTACCGCCTTATCTTGACCGAACACGAGGGATTTTATGGATTCCTCGATTTTTTCCAGACGAACGCGGTCCGACTGCGTGATAGTCTTTGCAGGCAATCGTGCCATTTTGGCAACCACTTTTTCCACGTGACGTGTAGTAACGAGCCTTGATCTATTTCCAGCATTGCCTGAAAGCCTCAACACGGATGCCGCTTCATCTATTACATCAATAGCCTTGTCCGGCATATAACGATCTGTAAGGTATCTACCTGATAGTTCAGCCGCGGTTTTCAGGGCGCTGTCAGTGTATCTTATTCCATGATACTCTTCGTAGTGTGACTTCAGCCCCTTAAGGATCTTTATTGTCTCTCCCACACTGGGCTCTAGAATCTCTATCTTCTGAAAACGCCTTGATAGTGCGCGATCTTTTTCAAAAAAATTCCTGTAGTCCTCATAAGTGGTCGAACCTATACACTTCAACTCACCATTTGCCAGCATCGGCTTTAGGATATTTGAGGCATCCAGGGATCCTCCGCTGGCAGCCCCTGCTCCAACAACCGTATGAATTTCATCAATAAAGAGTATTGCTTTAGGGCGTTTTTCGATCTGAGCAATGACATCTTTGAGCCTGGCCTCAAACTCTCCCCTGTATTTAGTGCCGGCAAGAAGCGATCCCATATCCAGGGCATATATTTCTGTATCCTGTAAAGGAGATGGTGCTTCACCATCGCGGATTATAAGTGCCAGTCCTTCAGCCAATGCGGTCTTGCCGACTCCGGGTTCGCCAACATAGATAGGGTTATTCTTTCTCCGTCTGCAGAGAATCTGCATTGTACGTTCCAGTTCCGGCCTTCGTCCGACAAGCGGGTCAATTTCTCCATTTGCAGCCCTCATCGTGAGATTTACCGTAAAGGCATCCAGAGCACTCGCCGATTTAACTGAGGAACCGGCCTGCTTCCCCGTCCTGGAGCCCGTCTTTCTTTGGGGGCTGATAGTTTGGTAAGAACAGGTCTTATGTATCCCATGAGATATAAAATTCAATATGTTCAGCCTGGTAATTCCCTCTTGATGCAGAAAGTGTGCTGCATAGGAATCTTCCTCCGTCATTACGGCAGCAAGCAGATCTCCTATGTCGGCCTCCTCTTTTTCGGCAGACTGCACATGCATAATGGTCCGTTGAAGTACCCTCTGCAGAATAGCCGTGGGCTGAGGGCCTTCTTTTCGATCTTCCGGTAATTTCTCAAGGTGGGTATCAAAAAAGGTCACGATTTTGGATTTCAGCCTTTCAGGATCGCCTCCACATGCCGTTATTACCTCTTCGCCCTTTTGGTGGTGAATTATTGCAAAAAGCAAATGCTCAAGAGACAGATATTCATGGTGTCTGATATGGGCCTCTCGAGCCGCCGCACCTAACATTATTTCCAAGTCCTTGCTTATCATCCTTTTACCCTTCTATTCTATATAGATTCCATGCCGGATCTCAGGGGAAAACCTGCCTTCTTCGCACTCCTATGAACGGCATTAACCTTTGTTTCTGCGATCTCACCGGTATAATATCCACATATCCCAAAGCCGTTATGGTGTACATTCAACATGATCCTTGTCGCCTCTGAAGGCGACTTATGAAATATATCTTCCAAGATCTGTACCACAAAATCCATTGTTGTATAATCATCATTATACAGCAGGACTTTATACATGGGTGGCTCCCTAAGTTCCCGCTCGGCGAAGTCTTCAACTTGGTCTTGTCTTTTAATATCGAGCCAGCTCATCTTTCCACACTTCCTAATTTTAGTTCGTCTAAATTACAAATTATCTAAAAAATTTAGAAAATTAAACACTGAAGTGTTGGATAAATATAGATAATTTTTTAAAACCCGATCTCAGCGACAGATTCCGGATTCTCCCGCTAGATCATTATATTTTAACATCTTTGCCAATTCTGTTCCAGAAAACGAAATACTGTAAAAATCTTATGGTTGATTCTGTTTTAAAGATTTCTACACTGACATTTTATGCCGCTTTATGAGATTTAGAATACACAATCAGCATGAAAAATTCCTTGTTGCCTTTTGCCCCCAGGATAGGTGATGGCGTAACTCCTTTGACATCAAGTTTCAGTTTATTGCAAAATATACACAGTTTGTCCAGGACCTCCTGATGCAGTTTTGAGTCTTTTACTATCCCGCCCTTTCCAACTTTTCCTTTTCCAACCTCGAATTGAGGCTTTACAAGGGCAATGATGCTACCTCCCCGATGCATAAAGGGAAGAATAGATGGTATTACAAGCCTTAGCGAAATAAAAGATGTATCTATTGCAACCAGATATACGGGAGAATCCAACGTGTCAAACGTCAAATACCGTATATTTGTCCTTTCGATCGGTACAACCCTTTTATCGTTTCTCAGGCGCCAGTCCAGTTGACCATAGCCGACATCCACCGCATATACTTTCGCCGCCCCATTTTGGAGCAAACAATCGGTAAAACCGCCGGTAGATGCCCCCACATCCATACAGACAAGATCGTTAACATCCACTGAAAAATGATCAAGTGCATGTGCAAGTTTTACTCCTCCGCGGCTTACATATGGATGCAGAGGTTTTGTCAGATCTATTCTGACATCAGGAGAAAACCTGTGTCCTGCTTTATCAACCACGTTGCCTTCAACTCGCACCTTGCCGGTACTAATAAGAGCTTGGGCCTGATTCCTTGAAGCAGCAAACCCCTTCTCCAATAAAATAATGTCAAGTCTTAATAATTTTTTTTCCAAAACAGGTAATTTTGTGGTAGTTCTTTACGTTAAGTTGTATTTAAAACAAATCAAGGGATTTAGAGTTAGGGATTAAAATCCAGATCTTTCAATTCACAATTTTGTAATAATATGTAAGATAATTTTTGCTGTTTGTAAAATAACCAAAGATACAGGGAAGTTAAAATGACTGTTACAAAAGAAAAAATTTTAGATGTGCTAAAGAAAGTTAAGGACCCGGGTCTTAAAAAAGATCTTGTATCGCTCGGGATGGTTAAAGATGTTGAAATAGCCGGTTCAGCAGTCCGAGTTACCATAGCCCTTACGATGTCCGGCTGTCCCATGAAGAATCAGATTAAGGATGATGTTGAAAAGGCTGTACGAAATTTAGAGGATGTGAGCGATGCCAGGGTAATCTTAACTACCATGACCTCTGAAGAGAGGGCAAGGCTTTTGGGCGCAGAGCCATCTGAGATGCAAGGGATAGAAAAGGTAAAGCACATAATTGCTATTGCCAGCGGAAAGGGCGGGGTGGGCAAGAGTACCGTTACTGTGAATCTGGCAATTGCCCTTTTAAAAAAGGGGTTTAAAGTGGGTGTGCTTGATGCTGATATGCACGGCCCTGATATCCCCATAATGCTCGGCATAGACGAAAGGCCCCTAGGTTCCAGGGGCATGCTTCTGCCTATTGAGAAATTCGGCCTCAAGGTTGTATCTACGGCGACTTTGGCAGGGGAGGGGGTGCCAATAGTCTGGCGCGGCCCCCTGGTCAACAAAGCCATCAAAGAGTTCCTGGGTCATGTGGAGTGGGGAGAGTTGGACTTTCTACTGGTAGACTTGCCCCCCGGCACAGGAGATGCTCCTCTGACTATGGCGAAGTTCATTTCCCTTGACGGTGTGATCATAGTCACAACACCTCAAAAAGTTGCGCTTGCCGATGTACGTCGATGTATCGGTCTGTTTGTTGCTCAAAAAATTCCGATCTTCGGAATAGTTGAAAACATGTCTTTTCTTCGTGTCCCAGGTGTACCTGAAGGACAGATCCTGGAGATATTCGGTAGCGGAGGGGGGGAAAAAATCGCTAAGGCATTCGGTGTCCCTTTGTTGGGTAAAGTTCCTCTAGATCAGGAGATCAGAGAAGGCGGCGATATGGGTAAACCAAAGAGCCTCGATACTGATAGTGATTGCAGCAAGACATTTGATATTATAGCGGAAAAGTTGCTAAAATATGCTAAATCAGATTAAATTATTAATTTAACCTATCTATATAATGTATGTTTAAACATATTAAAATATCACAATCATCGAATTTTGAATAATTTTTCCAATAGAGGGATTATTCCCCAAGCTTCAGAGGCCTTTGACGAAATCGCAGATATCTATGACGCCTGGTATGATGACAACCCGCTCTTTCAGTGTGAAATCCTGGCCTTAAATGAGGTAGTTTCAGTATCTCCTCTCTCTTTGGAAGTAGGAGTAGGTTCCGGGCGCTTTACTCAGGCCCTGGGTATACGGTATGGCCTGGATCCGGCCCCGGGACTATTGACATTGGCCAAAAACCGTAGGGTATTTTCCGTACAGGGAGTGGCTGAGAGCTTACCATTTGGGGAAAACACACTGGAGCAAATATTTTTCATCTTTTCACTCTGTTTTTTAAAAGATCCGTTTAAGGCCTTGCAGGAAGCAGCGGCCGTCCTAAAGACAGGTGGTCTATTGATAATAGGATTTGTACCCAGGCATTCAAGTTGGGGGGTTTTTTACGAACAAAAGAAGCAGAAAGGACACCCTCTTTACAAATATGCATCGTTTCTTTCCTTAAACGACCTTGTGACTTATATTGACAAGGCGCATTGTCGAATAGAAGTTGGGGTTTCCACCCTTTTCCAATCTCCAAAACTGAAAAAATATCGTATAGAAAAGCCCGTAAAAGGACTGCATTCCAGGGCCGGATTCATTGTGCTTGCAGCTCGAAGACTTTGAATTTTCGAATGGAGACTGAATTATGAAAAAAACAGAGAGTGGACCGGGAAACATGAAGGGCTTTATTGACGACCTTAAAAATGAGCTTGTCCGCGCCAGAGAGGACAAAAACCGGACAACCCTGCTCCTGGTCGAGCTGGATAAAGAAAAGAATGCAAACAAATCTTCCAGGGAATTCAATTTGGAGAGGGTTTACAAACGTATTTCTGAAATATTGAGAAACAATGATTCACTATACAGGATAGCTGAAAACAGGTTTGCTGCTATCTTGCCTGTAACATATGAAGCGGGAGGGGAGGCCGCTGCCCTCAGGCTCAAAAAGCTGATTCCAGAAAGGATATCAGAGTGTCTGAATATGCCGTGTTCTTTGTCTGTTGGAGTTTTGAGTGTAGACCCTAATGAAACAACAGATCATAAAAACTTGCTTGCTTCCCTGGAAAAAGATCTTTTTAGAGATCAGGAATGCAGGGAACTTGACTACGCATTAATTAAGAAAGAATCAGAAAAAGAACAAACAAGGCATGTGGTGATACTGGGGGATAAATTACCAGAATTGGATGCAGTTGCCTCTATTTTATCCCTTAAAGATTGTGAAGTTCATTGCATAAGCACCCTGGAAAGGGGCCTTAATGCCTTAAGAGGGCACAAAAAAGGAGTGCTTGTCGTCGCTCCTGATATTTCTGTAGAGTCTAGACCAGAGACATATAAAAAGATTCGTTCAGATAGGGAGTTACACGACATATATATAATTTGCCTTCAGAAAAATTCCAGCATGGGCCATGTAATTGAGCCCCCCTCTGGATTAGTAGATGAGATACTCCCGGCGGATATAGGAATAGATCAGATTGTTAGAAGTGTTTCAGCTGCCTTCCGGGTCATGGATCTTAAAAAGGAAATTTCAAAGATCCCTATACTTCTCGATATTATTAATTTTGTCGGATGCACATCTCATCAACTAAACCAGCCGTTACAGGTAATTATCGGAAAAATCGAAATTCTGCTGTTAAATGAGATGGGAGACGAGGATACCTGCTCAATGCTGAAAGAAATTCGAAAACAGGCCTTGCGCGCAGCAGACATTAATCAAAAGATCAGTCGGCTGGTAAAACACAACATCTCTACTAATTCAAAAATTTAGTATTTAAAATCAATAAGTTAAATCAAAATAAATCCATATAGATC